>CAZKER010000124.1:0-1894 GCA_964551845.1 uncultured Cyanobium sp. | reverse complement strand
ACAGGGCGGGCAGGCTCCAGCCTGGGGTCTTAGCTACGGAGATTTCGAACCCTGGTACGACCAAGCTGAGGCCCTATATCGGGTGCATGGTCAGCGGGGTGTGGATCCCACCGAACCGCGAGCGGGCGCCGACTACGGCATGGCCCCCAAGCCCGTGGAGCCGTTCTTTGAGGAGTTGCGGCTGGCTTTGGTTCGCCAGGGGCTGAATCCCTATTCCCTGCCGCTGAGCTGGTCCCAGTCCAGCACCGATCCCAGTGGTGACGCGGAGTTGTTTGGGGTGGATCCGGCCAGGGCCTCCGCCACGGTGATGGTGCGCACCGGAGCTGAGGTGCAACGTCTGCACGTCAACCCCAGCGGAACTGAGGTTCGGGCTGTTGAAGCGCGGCTGGATGGTCAGAGCTGGCTGTTTTTTGGTCATCAGGTGGTGCTAGCTGCAGGCGCCATCAACAGCTCCGCGATCCTGCTGCGTTCAGCTACCGACCGCCATCCGCGTGGCTTAGCAAACGGCTCCGACCAGGTGGGCCGCAACCTGATGAAGCTGCAGCTCACCTCCATCCTGCAGCTCGCCACTGAAGCCAACAGCGGACGCTACGGGCGCAGTT
This sequence comes from uncultured Cyanobium sp., assembly GCA_964551845.1. Taxonomy (GTDB): domain Bacteria; phylum Cyanobacteriota; class Cyanobacteriia; order PCC-6307; family Cyanobiaceae; genus Cyanobium_A. The sequence continues at coordinate 1,292 of CAZKER010000124.1, read as the reverse complement.
ATGGCATTAACGACTACCTCTGGGGCGACAAGAATGTCTCCTTCCCCCTTGGTTCGATCCAGAACGGTGGCGGTGTTTTGCAGGACGCCCTGTTTGCTGAATCGCCTCCGGTGCTCTCGCTGGTGACCAAGCTGCTGCCCAACTTCGGTCTCGAGCAGCTCGCTTCCCGCTCGATCTGCTGGTGGGCCATGAGTCCGGTACTGCCCGACCCCCACAACCGCGTCAGTTTGCGGGGGGATCGTATTCAGATCACCTATCAGGCCAACAACCGCGAGGCCCATGACCGCCTCGTGTACCGCTGGATCGACACCCTCAAGGCGGTGGAGGCCGATCCGGATTGCCATGTGGTGAAGGAAGCCCCCACCCATCCCCGCGGTGAGGCGCCCCTATCGGCCATTGGCTACAGCTGCGGCACCTGTCGCATGGGCGACAACCCGGCTACGTCGGTGGTGGACCTGCAGGGCCGCAGCCACGAGGTGGCCAACCTCACCATCGCCGATGCCAGTGTCTTCCCGGCCTGTCCGGCCATGGGCTTCGGTCTCACCGTGATCGCCAATGCCCTGCGCATCGCTGATGGTCTCAAGGCATCCCTGCGATGACGACAACGTCCCCTGTGCCCACCAATCCCGAAGGCGCTCGCATCATCGAGCGTGACCAGGACCTACTGCCCTGGGCCTTGTGGGGCAGTTATCTGCCCGATCGCCAGTGGGGCACGGTGCGGGAGGACTATTCCGCCGATGGTGATGCCTGGCGCTCCTTTCCCCACGATCAGGCCCGCTCACGGGTCTACCGCTGGGGGGAAGACGGACTGCTGGGGATCTGCGATGAGCAGTGTCGTCTGTGTTTCTCCCTGGCCCTTTGGAATGGCGCCGATCCCATTCTCAAGGAGCGGCCCTTTGGCCTGGGCAATCCGGAGGGCAACCACGGCGAAGACCTCAAGGACTACTACTTCCACCTCGCCAATACCCCCACCCACAGCTTCATGCGGGGGCTCTACAAGTATCCACAGGCTGAGTTTCCCTACCAACAGCTGGTGGACGAAAACGGCCGCCGCAGCCGCAGCGAGCCGGAATACGAGCTGGTGGACACGGGCATCTTTGACGCCAGCCGCTACTTCGACGTTGTCATTGAGTACGCCAAGGCCTCAGCCACCGATCTGCTGATCCGGATCCGGGTCACCAACCGCGGCCCAGACCCTGCCCCCCTCACCCTGTTGCCCACCCTGTGGATGCGCAACACCTGGGGCTGGGGCTATCCCGATGAGCAGCGCCAGCCGATGGTCCTAGACGGTG
>CAZKER010000123.1:0-1940 GCA_964551845.1 uncultured Cyanobium sp. | reverse complement strand
GGCTGTTTGGGCCTGTTGCTAAGCCAGCTGTTGGCCTCTCCGCCGGCTGGTGACACAGCTCTTTGCAATCAGCTTTGTTTTTGTGCCGCCGCGGCGGTACACAGTCGCACCATCAGCCCCTCCTCATCGGCGGCCACCCTCAGCCAGCGCAGCGCCGGCAACCAGGCCAGGGCCTGCTCCAGTTCGGCGGCGAGGGCGTCGTCGTGTTCGCCGATGCCGCCGGTGAGGGCGATGGCCTCAACCCCTCCGAGGCTGGCTGTCATGGCCCCAATTCCTTGCAGCAGCCGGTGGCGGAACACCGCGATTGCCAGTTGCGCGCCGAGGTGCCCCTCGCCAGCCTGGAGGCGCAGTTCTCCCATATCACCGCTGAGCTCGGATAGCCCCAGCAGGCCGCTCTGCCGGTTCAGGGCCGTGTCCAGTTCTGAGACGCCAATCCCCTGGCGCAGCAGGTGCAGTAGTAGTCCCGGATCCACGCTGCCGCTGCGGCTGGCCATCACCAGCCCCTCTAGCGGCGTGAAGCCCATCGTCGTGTCGACGCTCCGCGGCTGGCCCTGGGGATCGATCGCAATCGCGCAGAGGGAGCAGCCGGCGCCGAGATGGCAGCTGATTAGGCGGCGGACCTCCGGTTCGCGGCTTGCCACCGTTTCGCCCACGTGCTGGTGGCTAAGGCCGTGGAAGCCGTAGCGGCGCAACCCTTGCTGGCGCCACTGCGCCGGGATCGCGTAGGTGGAGGCGGCTTCGCTGAGGCTGGCGTGGAAGGCGGTGTCGAAGCAGGCCCACTGCTGGATGCCGCTGCCCTCGAGCTGGCCTTGCAGCCAGGTGATGGCCTCCAGTGCTGGGCTGTTGTGCAGCGGGGCGAGGGGCACCAGGTTTGCTAGCTCCACCAGCACCTGCGGGCTCAGAAGGGATGGAGCGCTGAAGCGGGCGCCACCGTGCACAATCCGATGGACTACCAGCTGCGGGGGCGGATCGCAGGCAGTCAGCAGGGGGGAGAGCCACTGTTCCAGCAGTTCGGCCAGTTGCTGGCCGCCCGAATCAGCCTGGGAAATGCCCCAACTTCGCTGCTGCTGCCAGAGCCGGCGGCCGCTCGGATCGCAGAGGGCCAGCTTGACGCTGGAGCTGCCTGTGTTCACCACCAGGGCTTGCGTCATGTGATCGCGTGCAGGCCTGCATCAGAGATACCTCTACAAGTCTTGCGTTGGAGCCTTGGATGGATCCTCCCGGCCAATAGCTGTACAACTTCAATAGCGCGGAGTCTGATAACGACGTCTTTTCCAAAGCCACTTCCTAGTGCTAGCCGCGAGCATCCGCCTCCGATGGGCTGCGGCTGTTCGTGACACCGCCCATCACGCTGTCCGGCAGTGCGCTGTTCAATGCAGCCGGCGGCCTGGGCTTGTTTCTGCTGGGGATGGGCCTGATGACCGAGGCCTTGCGCAGCCTGGCGGGCAACCGCCTGCGTCAGGCCCTGCTGCGCTTCACCCGATCCCCTTGGAGCGGTGCAGCGGCTGGTGCGATCGGCACGGCACTGGTGCAGTCTTCGACCGCCACCACCGTGGCCACGGTGGGGTTTGTGAGTGCTGGGCTGCTCAGCTTCCAGTCTTCCCTGGGAATCATCTTTGGCGCCAACGTGGGCAGCACGGGCCTGGGCTGGCTGGTGGCCCTTTTCGGCATCAAGTTTGAGTTGGCCGGGGTGATGTTGCCGCTGGTGCTGGTGGGGGCGGGCATGCGGCTGCTGGGCCGCGGCCGCCAGGCGCTGCTGGGTCAGGCCTTGGCTGGGTTGGCGCTGCTGTTTGTGGGCATCGCAGCGCTGCAGCAGGCCCTGGCTGGGCAGGGGGTGCCGCTGGATCCGGGCCGCCTGGTTGCGGTAAAACCGCTGGGGCGGTCGCAGTTGTTGCTGCTCGGCATGCTCAGCACCGTGATTACCCCGTCGTCGGGGGCGG
>CAZKER010000122.1:0-1524 GCA_964551845.1 uncultured Cyanobium sp. | reverse complement strand
GTGTAAGGGGCCATCATCGGTAACGCTGGTGCTACAGGATTTATCCGATCACCTGTTGACGCTGGCCCCTTACCTGCTGGGGCGGGTGCGCCGGGGTGTGGTGGGTAGCAGTCGCTATGCCCAGCGCCTGCGCGAGCAGATTCGCGAGGCTGCTGCTGACTCCGCTGGGCGCGCCGTGTTGATCAGCGGCGAGCCGGGGCTGGAGAAGGACAACCTCGCGGCCCTGATTCATTTCGGCTCTGCCGCGCGCCGGCAGTGGCTGGTGCGCCTCGATGGGGCCACGCTGCGGGCGGATGGCGCCAACCTGTTTGGCCAGTCAGGCAGTGATGGCGACGGGTCTTTGCTGGAGTGCCTCGGGGATGGTGCGCTGCTGATCGACAAGCTCGACCAGGTGCAGCCGTCACTGCAACTCAGCTTGCTGGAGCTGGCCCGCACAGGGCGTTGGCGCTGTCCGGGGGAGGACAGCAGACCGCGCCACTTCGGCGGCAGGGTGTTTTTCACCGCCGAGGCCGCCCTCCCTGCTTTTGATCAAGCCTGCGATCTGATCCGGGTGCCGCCGTTGCGGGTGCGGCGCCAGGACCTGGGCGAATGGTTGCGTTACGGGTTGCGCCAGCGGGCTCGTAGCGCCGGTTGGGAATCGCTTCCGCAGGTGAGTGATGCGGTGGTGAAGCGACTCCAGAACTACGACTTTCCCAACAACTTGCGAGAGCTGGATGGGTTGATCGCTCGGGCCATGGAACAGGTGCGGCTGCAGGGCAGTGACAAAAAGAGCCCCCAGGGGGTGCTGCTGCCTGAGGATGTGTTCTGGACAGCGAATCGACCGAATCGGCTGAGATTCGATCTCTGGCGTTGGCGACCACCGCTGCGTCAGCTGTTGCGTCAGCCCTCGCTTTGGTCTGCCCTCAAGTTTGGGGTGGTGAGCTGGTTGTTTGTGGCCGTGAACCTATGGCTGTGGCTGGGGCCGCAGTCCCGGGACCACAACGGCGCCCTCAACCTGTTCTGGGCGTGGTGGTGGCCCCTAATTCTGCTGTCGTACCCCCTGGTGGGTCGACTGTGGTGTGCGGTGTGTCCCTTCATGGTTTGGGGAGAGATCACCCAGGGGCTGGTGCGGCGGCTGGGTTGGCAGCCCAGGCCCTGGCCGCGGGGTGAACTGGACCAGTGGGGTGCGCCCGTGCTGGCTGCCGGCTTCGCTGGGATCCTTCTCTGGGAGGAGCTGGCAAATCTGGAGAACACCGCCTGGCTCAGCAGTTGCCTGCTGTTGGGCATCACCGCTGGTGCGGTGCTGGGCTCCTTGCTCTTCGAGAAGCGTTTCTGGTGCCGCTTTCTCTGTCCAGTCGGCGGCATGAATGGCCTCTTCGCCAAGCTCGCCATGACCGAATTGCGGGCCCAATCAGGCACCTGCAGTGGCAGCTGCAGCAGCTACGGCTGCTTCAAGGGAGGACCTGCGGTGGGGGAGGGACTGGCCACCTCCGGCTGTCCACTCGGCACCCATCCAGCCCACCTCACCGACAACCGCAACTGCGT
>CAZKER010000121.1:0-4255 GCA_964551845.1 uncultured Cyanobium sp. | reverse complement strand
CCGCCAGCAGCGCCCAGAAGGCCTGGCTTCCGTGCACCGACACCTGCGGGCGCAGCTGGACGCCCCCGCCGTCCTGATTGGGACGACAGCGCCAAGCTGGAAGCACTGCGCAGCCGCACGCCACAAAAGCAGCGCACCAAGGTCCACATCATCGGTGAAAACGATGATGCGCTCACGGCCGAAACCGGTGGCTATGCCGGTGAACAGGAGGCCTATGTGCTGCAGGCCAGCCTGGCCCGCCCGGCCAAGCCCCGCACCGCATCCACCCCAGCCGCCAAACCCATGGCGGCGATGCGCAAGCGCAAGAAGGAAACCACCCGCCAGCGCCAACGCCGCCGGGCTATGGAACTGCGCGCCACCCGCGAAGCCAAGGCTGTTCGGCCCGAAATGCTGATCGTGCCGGAGGGCAACCTCACCGTGCAGGAGCTGGCCGAAAAACTCGGCGTGGAGAGCTCCGAGATCATCAAGAGCCTCTTTTTCAAGGGGGTCATCGCCACGGTGACCCAAAGCCTGGATCTCTCCACGATCGAAGCGGTGGCCGAGGAATTCGGCGTTCCGGTGCTCCAAGACGACGTCGAGGCAGCCGCTGCCAAGACAGTGGAGATGATCGAGGAGAGCGATCGTGCCCACCTGATCCGTCGCCCACCGGTGGTGACCGTGATGGGCCACGTTGACCACGGCAAGACGAGCCTGCTTGACGCGATCCGCAAAACCCGGGTCGCAGCTGGCGAAGCCGGAGGCATCACCCAGCACATTGGTGCTTATCAGGTGGAGATCCCCCACGCTGGCGAGCAGCGCAAAATCACTTTCCTCGACACCCCAGGCCACGAAGCGTTCACCGCCATGCGTGCCCGCGGCACCAAGGTCACCGACGTGGCTGTGCTGGTGGTGGCAGCCGATGACGGTGTACGCCCCCAAACCCTGGAGGCAATCAGCCATGCCCGGGCAGCCAAGGTGCCGATCGGGGTGGCGATCAACAAGATCGACAAGGAAGGGGCCTCTCCCGACCGGGTCAAACAGGAACTCTCAGGCCTCGAACTGGTCGCTGAAGACTGGGGTGGCGACACCGTGATGGTGCCTGTGAGTGCAATCAAGGGTGAGAACGTCGACAAATTGCTGGAGATGATCCTGCTGGTCACCGAGGTGGAAGACCTCCAGGCCAACCCGGACCGCATGGCTCGGGGCACCGTGATCGAGGCCCACCTCGACAAGGCCAAAGGCCCTGTTGCCACTCTGCTTATCCAGAACGGCACCCTCAAAGCTGGTGACGTGCTGGCGGCCGGCCCAGTGCTGGGCAAAGTGCGCGCCATGGTGGATGACACCGGCAAGCGGGTAAAGGAGGCCGGGCCCTCCTATGCCGTGGAAGCCCTCGGCTTCAGCGAAGTGCCTACGGCTGGCGACGAATTTGAGGTCTATCCCGACGAGAAAACCGCCCGCTCTGTGGTGGGCGACCGCGCCAACGAAGCTCGCGCCACCCGACTTGCCCAGCAAATGGCTTCTCGCCGGGTTTCCCTTGCCTCGATGTCGGGCCAAGCCAGCGAGGGCGAGCTCAAGGAGCTCAACCTGATCCTCAAGGCCGACGTGCAGGGCTCTGTCGAGGCGATCCTCGGCTCCCTGGAGCAGCTGCCCCAGGGAGAGGTGCAGGTGCGGGTGTTGCTCTCTGCTCCTGGCGAAATCACCGAAACCGACGTCGACCTGGCAGCCGCCTCCGGCGCCGTGATCGTTGGCTTCAACACCTCAATGGCTCCTGGCGCCAAACGCGCCGCTGATGCCACCGGCGTCGACGTGCGCGACTACGACGTCATCTACAAGCTGCTGGAAGATATCCAGATGGCCATGGAAGGCCTGCTGGAGCCGGAGTTGGTGGAGGAGTCCCTCGGCGAAGCCGAGGTGCGCGCCGTATTCACCATTGGCCGCAGTGCGGTGGCTGGTTGCTATGTGACCAATGGCAAGCTGCAACGCAACTGCAAGGTGCGGGTGTGGCGCGGCAAGGAGAAGGTGTTCGAGGGCGATCTCGACTCCCTGCGTCGCAACAAGGACGACGTCAAGGAAGTTGCCACCGGCTTCGAATGTGGCATCGGCACTGATCGCTACACCGGCTGGAAGGAAGGGGATCGGGTTGAGGCGTTCAAACTGGCCACCCAGCGCCGAACCCTCACCATCTGACTTTCGTGAACCCTCGCAGCGAGCCCCTGCTCTGGCTCCAGCTGGTGGCCCTAGGGGCCATTCCGCTGGAGCTTTTGGGGCTGGTATTAGTGCTTGCGGGGTCGGATCCTGGCCCCCTGCCTGGCCTGGAGCGCTTGCTCACTTGGGCAATTGGTGCTCTGGGGACTGCGATAGTGCTCTGGCAGCGCCCGGCCGATGTGTGCTCCCTGCTGCTCGTACAAGTACCAATTAAGGGCCGTAGCGGGGCCCAGCTCAGCCTGACGGCAATGCAGGGCAGCCTGGCACTCAAGCTGTTAATGGCAACTGGGGCCGTGGCCTTACTACCAGTGTTCTGGTGGATAGACCAGCACGCCGCCCTTGCCACCCCGCTCTCGCCCATGGCAGCGAGCCCTCGCTTCGTGGCCCTGCTGGTGGCCTGCCCGCTGCTGGCCTTAATGACCTGGCAGTGGCAACAATTGGTCCAGGCCACCGCCCTGTTAACTCGCAAGCCAAACACTCCCCCTGAGTGCCCCCCCCTGAGCCTCCAGCAGCTCCATACCCAGAGACTCTCCTTAGGCCTGCCAGTGCTGCTGCTTAGCCCGCTTCAGATCCCCCAATCCACAGCCAGCCAAGCCCCGTCAAAACTTGAAGCTTCAGTCGCCGACACGGTTGCGATCCAACCAGAAGAGACTGCCGAACAAGCCGAGAGCGCCGACCTGGATCAGCAGGTCGGTTGAGGCAACATCAGCTCCGCTTGCCAATCGCATTGCCATCGTGGCTAGCCCCACAGCACCAGAAGCGGCCAGAGCCACCCAGAGACCGCGGCGCAGACCACGCCAAGGCGTACGCGCTTCCTGGAGCAACCTCGCCTTAAGGGCGGGATCAATTGAATCAGGCTTGGATCCCATCACTTACCCGTCCCATCAAGGCCAACCCCTGAATGCTAATTTCATTGAGCTGCCGGTGTAGCTCAGGGGTAGAGCAACTGATTCGTAATCAGTAGGTCGTCGGTTCAAATCCGATCACCGGCTTAAGAAGTCAAATCAAGGGCACCTGCCTAAGTACTGGCCAATGTCATCCGAAGTTTTTTGCTTGCAGCTGCTCAACTGCCTGGGCCAACTGCAGCACGCGTTCGTCGGGCGGTCCCACTAGCTCAACTAATAAAGGCGGATTCTTTTTCGGCAAAATATCAAATCGACCATCTCGATAAATATGTTTAAAGATAACATCTACCTCGTCGCGGTAGGAATGATCGACCGGACGTATGCCGTCATCCTCCATGGCCACCGGCCAAGCGTCAGATTGAGGCACGAAGGCCAAGATATCAAGATGCTCTAGAGACTCCCTTACCACAGAAACCATAGACACGACAAAGTCGTCATCAATATCAGTCGAGTGCTGATTTGCTGTGTACTGGGAATAGGCAATGTAATCAACTGGCGCCCTGTCAAAGATGACCTGTTCGGCAGGCGTGGAATAACGATTTAGGCGGCCAATGCTGTAGTACAGCTGAATCCCGTTATGCAATCGCGTGGAGGCATCGCGAAAAAGAATCTCATAGGGACCTCGCAAGCTCAGAACGCGATAAGGCTCTTCCTCGCGTATGTAGTCGCCATGGAGGGCGACCCAATCATTTACAACCGTAGACTTCCCGAGGGAATGGGATCCAGAAACAGCAATCCGCATGGCCGCCGCCAACTCCGCTTTCAGATTAGGGCGTGCTCTGATGTTTTGCCTGTTTGTGGTTGATGTTCACTCTGCCTAGCAAACGCAATTGCTCTGCCAATAAAAAAGCCCCCTCTTTAGAGGGGGCTTTAGGGATTCCGTTAGTTCCCAGCCTTAGCTGGGTTGTTTGCTATCAACCGATTGCTGGTGCGGTCAGTGCCACGGGGGTGGCAGTGGCTGCAGCCAGGTCAAGCGGGAAGTTGTGAGCATTGCGCTCGTGCATCACTTCCATACCCAGGCCAGCGCGGTTCAGAACGTCTGCCCAGGTGTTCACCACACGGCCTTGGCCGTCAAGGATCGACTGGTTGAAGTTGAAACCGTTCAGGTTGAAGGCCATCGTGCTCACGCCCAAGGCGGTGAACCAGATGCCAACCACAGGCCAGGC
>CAZKER010000120.1:0-3415 GCA_964551845.1 uncultured Cyanobium sp. | reverse complement strand
GACGGAGCGATCCCCTCGTAACGTCTAATCAAAGTGTTCCTTGCGATACAGCTGGCTGCACCCTGCGCTGGCCATGGTGATTAGCCAAGCAGGAGAGATATGCAGGCATCTGGATCCACTGTTCGGCGCAGCACAGCAGGTCAGTCGCTTGAGCGCAGCTACCGCCTCATCGACGGCAGCTGCGAGCCTCATCGCCAGCTCGATAGCCACTACAGCTCCCTCGATGACGCCATAGCTGATGCCATCGAATGGATTGGTCTGCTTAGTGAGCCCGACCATCCATCCAGCTTGATTGGGGTGGAGGTAAGCAGCATCAATGGCGACTGGCGCACCTGCCGCCTGCCGGGACCCTTGCTCTGTCCGCTGCCGCGCTGAGCCACAAGGCCTAATCACCATTTCCTTGAAAGCTGACAACAGAAACCCCCCGGGGCGAGCGGGGGGTTTTCTGGAGCAGCCGCGCAAGTGAATGCAGGCGCTCATGCCGGCACCTAACTCACTGGCGCCTGCTTTCACTGTGCAAGGGTTCACAGCTGGCGGCTGCTTGCGCGCAACAAATGCTCACTGCCAGCCGATGCTGTCCTCAGCTCACTCCTCTTCTGGGCTGCCCATAGGAATCAGCTGGATCTGCTTTTTGCCCAGCTTGATCTCAAACTCATCGCCTGGCTTGAGGTCGAGCACGGCGGTGTAGGCCTTACCCACCATCAGGTTGCCGTTGAACTGGATCTTGGTGGTGTAGCTCAGCTTGCGGCCACCCTTGCCCTGGCCGGCGCTATCGGCGCCGAGGCTCACACCCTTAGCGCCCAGTAAGGCCTCATAGAAGGCAGTGAAGTTGAGGCGCTCGCTGCCATCTTTTTTGGTGCTCACATAGCCGCATTCGCGCACGAGCTCAGATTTGGAGACATCGCCCAGTTCTTTGACTTTTGCGAGAAGTTCGGGGCCGGTGAGCATGATGAATTTTAAACTAGTTTGATACTATGCTAATGCCGCATAATATGTCAATCAACTACTTCTGCAGACAGGCTCTGCTTCCCTGGCCTCCGTAACAACCAGTAGTGCGGCTACGGAATATGGGAAAAGATGACTGTCAACGGAGCGCTTCGCAGGCTTCTCCGTCCCCGTTTCCATCGAGGTAGCTGTGCCACTGGCGTAGCAGCTTGGCTACCTTGCGACTGAAGGGGATGCAGGTCAACGTCACGCGGGAGAGCAGGCCCACAGCCAGGTTGTGGGTGAGCAGCATCACCGCCATCTCGCTTCTGGGGACGTGGCGGATTCGGCTGATCCTGCGGATCGAGCGTCAGTTAGAGGTATTGATCGCAATCATGATCATCACGCACGCCAGGATGGTGATCGGGATCTGATTCACCCCAGAGGAAAACATGGACAGGCGGTTACGGCCGCCACAGCCCACGTTTATCACCGACTACTCCACAAGGGCGCGGCCAGTCATGCCGCCGAACGGGGAGCTGACGATGTTGCCGATGCACTGACCGCGGGCCTCCGCGTTTTTGTGGCTGGTGCTGTCAGTGAGGTTGTCGAGGTTTTCCTTGGAGAGGATAGTTTCCGTCAGGCCCACCAGCGAGATCGGCAACACCACGATATCAATGCAGAAGGCGGCCAAGCTGTCGCAGTGAATGGTGGTGGGGTGCTTAGGCTCACATTCTCCTTACTGCTAGGGTTTTAGTGCTCTTGCAGACCATTCAAGGTGACCTATTGCATCGGTTACTGGCTGGAGAAAGGGTTGGTTTTCGCCTCTGACTCCCGCACGAATGCAGGAGTTGATTATATTTCAAGTTATAGCAAGATGCATGTATTTCAGCCAGCCTCCGACCGGCTGTTCGTGCTTCTGGCTGCTGGCAATCTCGCTACCACCCAGGCAGTGGTGAACCACATCCAGCGGGATCTGGATCAGGAGATTGGCACCCAGGCCAGCGTTAATGAGGATCTGCGTTCCTGTCACTACCTGTTTGAAGCGGCCGCCTATGTCGGCGCGGTGAGCGTGGCAGTGCAGGAGAAACACTGCGCCGCCCTGAAGCAGGCGGGCACCAGCGCAGAGGCCAGCTTCATCCTGGGGGGGCAGATCGGCAGCGAACCTCATGGCCTGTTCATGGTGTATCCACAAGGGAATGCGGTGATGGCCACCCCCCGGACCCCCTATCTACAGATCGGTGAATCCAAATACGGAAAGCCGCCGCTCGACAATGTGGGCAACATCAACTTGTCGCTGGAGGATGCCGCCCGGCTCTGCTTGATTTCGGAAGTGCTCACCTACCGCTCCAACCTCACCGTTGGCCCGCCGTTCGAGCTGGCGATCGTGCCCCGTGATCGGCACACGGTGGCCCATCGCGCCACGTTCGAGGCGGAGGCGCCGGAATTGGCAGCCATGATCGACACCTGGAGCAGCGTCCAGCGGGAAGCCCTGCACCGGCTGCCGAGCTTCATCTGGGAACAGAACCAGGCCCGCGCTTGACGGTGCGTGCCTGCCTTTCGACCCCGCTGGAGGCTGTCATGCTGCTGCCTGGATACCAGCTTCTTCCGATGGTTTCGATGCGCCTGATCCCGCCGATCGTGCTCACCGCGGTGGTGGCAGTCGCCGCCGGCAGCAGCAGCGCCGAGGCTGGTTGCCGCTTTTTGATGCCGCTCGGCGGCAGCGGCGAGCCGGTAGTTTCTAAACGGATCGGCCCGGATCGTCTGCTTGGCCGCACTAACTGGAACACGGATTTCATCGTGGACAGGTACTTCCGCAGCTATCAGTTTTTCTTCACGTCGGCCTCGACCGAGCGTGCCACCTTCCCAGTGGCCGCGTTCATGCGCTTCACCGATGGCACCAGCCTGCAGGTGGTAAACAAAACGCCCACCTTCGAACCCGGAACCGGCCGGAAGTTCGGCCCGTTTCAGGCGGTGCCCGGCAAGCGCACCAATCTGATGAACTTCCGGGTGGGCTCCAGCACCAGGCCCGCGGCCGTGGGCTTCAGCTATCGGATCTCCGTGCAGGGTTGCGATTGATGCACCGGATGGCTAAGGCGCGTCAATCTATGCCCTGCCTCAGAAGTCCATGGGCCAAAACCCTCTACTTTTTGGCTTTGCAATTGCAGCTTTGACTGCTGGCACCGCCCTGGCGCAGCAACCGGTGCACCCCCTGCCCAAAGTGGACATCTGCCCGTTGGGGTGGTGTTCATCCGGCGACTACTGCGTCAAGGGGCGGTGATGTTAATGAGTGATGTTCCCCGCCTGGAGCAGCTGGGCCGCTTTCTGCTGAGGAGCCTGCGCATCGGTTCCAGCACGGTGTTGATTGTGGCGCTGCCGCGCAATGACCGGAGCGGTTGCAGGTGCGAAACAAGGTCGATGGCGCAGCCTTGCTAGCGCGGGGCTCCAAGCGATGGGAACTAAATCAGGAAGGGGAAGATAGGGTCCGTTG
>CAZKER010000119.1:0-4316 GCA_964551845.1 uncultured Cyanobium sp. | reverse complement strand
CTGGTAGCTGCCCGAGAGGCTGGTGAGCTCCACCTGTTCGGTGCCCTCTGGGCAATGCAGGGTGATCGGGCTATCGCTAGATAGACGCGAAACGATTTCACCAAACAACCGGGCGGGCAGGGTGATAGCACCGCTGGTCTCAACGCTGGCGCTAAGGCTGGTCTGGATGCCCAGGTTGAGATCGAAACCGGTGAGACTCAACCGGCCCGTGCCTGCATCGGCGGTGAGCAGCACGTTTGCCAACACCGGGTGAGTTGGGCGACTGGCCACGGCCCGGCTCACCAGCTGCAGGCTTGAGCTGAGTTCGGACTGGGAACAGACCAGCTTCATGGCGTTTGTGCTGGTGAGCCTGACGGCTTTACCAAGGGAGACCCCACGTTTTCACAGGCCGGCTGATTCCGCAACGCCGGTCATCCGTCTTTCGCCCAGCTTCTACAGATTGGATTGATTAAGTTCAAGAAAGAAATCAAAACCGTTTTAGTAGGGGGTGGGGAAAGGGTGGAAAACCTGAAAAGTACAGGCTGCCGCAGGGTTTTGTCTGGATCAGCCCTGTGGTTTGGTCTGAGTCAGGTGGGGGAATAATCAGCTTTTCCTCTGTTTCCAGAAAGTGTGGAAAACTTTGGACCCGAGGGGATTGGCGCAGACAGAAGCTTCTCCGCTGCTTTTGGCTTCTTTTCCCCAGCTGTTAAGCAGGCGGTTTGCTGATTGGATGTTGGTTTTTGGTCGTTTTGAGGCTCGCTTAGAAGCCCATCACTTCGGCGACCTTGGCCGTATCTGCCTCTAGCCCGGTGTGAAAGCGGGCGTCGTTGTTCTCGATGGCGGTGGTTGGATCCTTGAGGCCATTGCCGGTGAGCACGCACACGACGGTGGCTCCTTGGGGCACCTCTTGATGGTGCTTGAGTAAGCCTGCGACCGAAGCAGCGCTAGCCGGCTCGCAGAACACTCCCTCTCCGCTGCCCAGAAGCTTGTAGGCGTCGATGATTTCAGCGTCGGTGACGGCCATGAAGTTGCCGCCGCTTTCGCTACGCACGTTCAGGGCTTTCTCCCGATTCACCGGGTTGCCGATGCGGATCGCCGTGGCGATGGTGTCTGGTTGCTCCACTGTGTGGCCCAGTACCAAAGGGGCGGAACCTGACGCTTGGAAGCCCATCATTCGTGGCAGCTTGCGGCAATGGCCTGCCTGGAGGTACTCGTTGAATCCCATCCAGTAGGCGCTGATGTTGCCGGCGTTACCCACCGGGATGCACAGCCAGTCCGGTGCCTCACCCAGGGCATCCACTACCTCGAAGGCCGCGGTTTTCTGCCCCTGCAGCCGGTAGGGGTTCACCGAATTCACCAAGGTGACCGGGTACTGGTTGGCTACCTCCTGGACGATGGCGAGGGCCCGGTCAAAGTTGCCCTGGATGGCGATCACCTCGGCGCCGTAGAGCAGGGCTTGGGCCAGTTTTCCCTGGGCGACGTATCCATCTGGTATCAGCACGAAGGCCCGCATACCGCCGCGGCGGGCGTAGGCAGCGGCAGCAGCAGAGGTGTTGCCCGTGCTGGCGCAGATCACCGCTTCTGAACCTGCTTCCTTGGCTTTGGAGATGGCCATGGTCATGCCCCGATCCTTAAAGGAGCCGGTGGGGTTGAGGCCGTCGTATTTCAAATAAACCTTGACACCGCGCCCAATGCGATCTGTGATCACTGGGGCAGGAATTAGCGGAGTTGAGCCCTCCCGCAGGGTGATCACGGGGGTGCGCTCTGAAACGGGCAGCCAGCTCCGATAGGCCTCGATCAGTCCTGGCCAGTCCTGCATGGTGGGACGGGCACCAAAAGGGACCTTGCTCAGACGCTGCAGAGAACGGAGCAAGGACACGATTAGGGCTGTGGCTAAGACGAATCTACGGCGCAGCAGCTGGCGCGTCGCCGCGCAACCCATCTAGGGGCGATTCGGAGAAGAAGCGCACCAGCTCCGTGATCGAGCTGGCTTTACTGAGCAGGTTCATCAAGGCAGGGATGCTTACCTCCATCTCCTGGGCGGGATAGGCCTTCAGAAAGGACAGGGCGGAGATCGAACCGTTGCCTTCAACCACCCCTAAAACCATGGCGGAGCGCAGGGCGGGGATTCCAGCTTGGGAGGCTTTTAGCGGAAATACGATCACTGCCAAACGCTGCAAGATCGCTTCACCGATCCTGGTATTGAGAAGCCTGCTTACCAGGGTCACAGGCAGGCTTACCGACTGATTCAGCAGCTTGGCAATTTCCTCGGGATTTTGGCGGCTGAAGCTCAAAACATCAGCTAGCAGGCCCCTGGGCTGGCCGGTTTTGGCCAGGTGCTCCAGGTCGGCTACGGGGATGGAGCGGCGAAAGGCGCCGCTTACAAACACCAGATTTTCCGCAGCCCCAGCTGGCGGCAGGCTGGTCGCAGGCCAAGGAGCTACCAGGCTCAGGCCCAGAGCGATGGCTACTAGGGCTTGGCGTTTACGGCCTGTTGCTGCGTTTTGCATGGCCATCAGCCTACGGCGATTGCTTTCCAACTCAAGCGGCGACGAGCACATCCCTCACTAGGCGCACCACGCTGCGCTCTGCCAGCCCTTTGGCCAGCTGAAATCCCATTTGGCGCAGTTCCGGTTCCCCAATCAGGCGAGGCAGGCGCCGCAGCAGCATCTGGGGTTCGAAGCCAGGTAGGGATTGGAGAATTCCCATCAATTGGCGCACCGGTTCAATGTCGAGCAGTGGTTCACCCGCCTCGCTCAGCCTGTGACGGCGCAGACCCGGTGGTTGGAAGCGCTCCGGTAGGCGCTTGCCGATGCGCAGGGTGGTTTGCCAGGCCATCGCATCCATCCGAGCCACCATGGCGTCTACAAGCTGTAGGCGCAGTAGGCCGCCGTTGGCTGAGAAAAGAAAGCTCAGCACTTGATCAAGAAGCCCTTCGAGATCAAGTTGGGCACCCTGGGAGGCACTGGCTATGAGGTTGTCAAGTCGCTGCCAGCGGAAGATATCCCCATCGAAGAGCATCTCCTTGAGGCTCTGGCGCAGGGTTGGATCGGGGTCTTCCATCAGCCGCCGGGCGAAATAGGGATAGGCGGCGCCGAGAATTTTGAACTCGGGGTCAACGCTTAGGGCGATGCCCTCCAGGGTGACCAGGGAGCGGATGATTAAGGCGTAGTAAGGCGGAACCTGGAAAGGGAAGCGATACATCACGCCGGAAAGGTCGTCTGTGACCGCTTTGAAATCCATGCGGCTAACCCCCTGCTCGATCGCCTGGCCAAACACTTTTTCAAAGGCCGGCACGATCGGCTCGAGGTTCACGTCTTCAGACAGGAAGCCGAGGCTGACGAAATCCTTACTGAGTTTGCTGAAACTGCGGTTTACCAGATGTACAACCGCCTGGATCAGGCCGGTGCGCGATTCGCGGCTCACTTCGCTCATCATGCCGAAATCGAGGTAGGCAAGCCGACCATCCGCCAGAGCAAGCAGGTTGCCGGGGTGGGGGTCGGCGTGGAAGAAGCCGTGCTCCAGGAGTTGTTGCAACGAACAGCTCACACCCACCGTGACCATGTCGTCGGGATCGACGCCGATGCCCCGTACCGCCTCGAGGTTGGTGAGTTTCACCCCCTCAATCCACTCCATGGTGAGCACCCGGCGGCTGGTGGCCTGGTGATATATGCGCGGAACGGCGATGCGTGGATTACTGGCGTGCAGCTCGGCGAAGCGTTCGGCGTTTGCTGCCTCGTTGAAATAGTCCATCTCCTCAAACACCCGCTTGCCCAGCTCATCGATCAGGGCCACCAGGTCGGAGCGGATTAAACCGACGTTTTGGTTCAACCAGGCGGCGATATTGCGCACGATGTAGAGGTCGAGCGTGATTTGCTCACGCAGGCCCGGACGCTGCACCTTGACGGCCACTGTCTGGCCTCCTTTGAGCACACCCTTGTGCACTTGGCCCAGTGATGCAGCTGAGATCGGCTCTGGGTCTAATTGCTCGAAAATATCTAGTACCGCTGCGCCTAGGTCCTCTTCGATGCAGGCCATCGCTAGGGCGGAGTCGAAGCCAGGCAGTTGGTCCTGCAGTTGGGCCAGTTCTTCCAGTAGCAGGGGCGGCACGATGTCAGGCCGAGTGGAGAGGGCTTGGCCGGCTTTGATGAAGGCGGGGCCGAGTGAGGCCACCAGATCCGCTGCCTCCTTGGCTCGTGACCTGGCTACATCCGTAGTTTTGATGCGTCCGGTGAGCCAGTCAAAGCCAACTCCCAGCAGGTACAGGCCGATCGGCACCAGGGTTTGCCACAGGCGCCGGAATAGCCGTTGTGGGTGACCGGCGTAAATGCGGGTGA
>CAZKER010000118.1:0-6617 GCA_964551845.1 uncultured Cyanobium sp. | reverse complement strand
TCGTTGCGCTGGATGATCAGCTGCAGGCAGGGTTCATCGCCCACCTGGGCCGAGAGATGGCCCCTGGCTCCCGAAGCGGTGGCGATGCACTGCTGGTCGCCGCCAAACGAAAACTCACCAGGGCCGAAGATCTGTTTCTGGCCATCCATGCTCTCCACCGACCAGCTGCCGCGCAGCACGTAAATCCATTTAGGAATGTGGTTTTCGTGCCAGTCCGCTGTCCAACCCACCGGCAGCAGGGTGAGAAAGGCATTGCCCTCCTTGATCAGGTCCAGGCTCCACTGGGGGGAGTCATTTGGACCCAGCACCCCCAGGGTGTATGGAGCCATGCTGCAGAGCGTCTGCCGGCTGATGCCGTCGTCGTCGGTCCAGAGGTGCCAGTAGGGCAGGCAGGCTGGCTTGTTGGGATCCGGCATAAAGGTGGCGATTAGTCTTTGATGGCGATGGCGGAAATTTCCAGCTGGATGCCCAGCACCAGGGCGGACACTTCCACGACGGCCCGCGACGGGTAGGCCTGGGGGTCAGTGAAGAACTCCTGCCAGACGGCATCCACGGTGTCGAGGGTGTCGATGTCGGTGAGGTAGACGACGGCACTCACCACGTCTCCGGCCGAGAAACCTGCTTCCTCCAGCACCGCCATCATGTTGCGCATCACCTGCCGGGCTTCCAGGGTGATGTCGCCGTCGCCCACCTTTGTGCTGGTGAGCGGATCCACCGGCAACTGGCCGGTGATGAACAACATGTTGCCCACCTGGAATCCCTGGCTGTAGGAGGCCACGGGCTTCGGGAATCGATCACTGTGAATCGCCCTACGAACCAGCGGGGTCATGGTGAGCGGTCGGTGTCCCATTCACCGTACTGACGCCATACCGACTGTCACCCCCTTGTGATGGACGTGTTGCAGCCTGCAGCGCGTGGGCTCCGATCTAGGTACCGTGCTGCCATTCCATCAGATCCATCCATGACTGCCAGCCCTAGCACCAATCCCCTGGCTGGCCAGAGCCTCTCCACCTTCCTGCAGGGCAAGGTGGCCATCGTGACCGGTGGCAACAGCGGCATCGGCAAGGCGATCGTTGAAAATCTGGCTGAACTCGGCGCCAAGGTGGTGATCGACTACCGCTCCCATCCCGAGGCCACGGAGGAGCTGGAGCGGGAGATCGGTAGCTATGGCGGCAGCAGCTACGGCGTTCATGCCGATGTGTCCAATCTTGATGATCTGCAGCGTTTGGTGCAGGAGGCCGTGGCCAAATACGGCCGCCTCGATGTGATAGTCAACAACGCCGGTGTCGAGACCCGCACCTCGATCCTCAACACCACCCCCGATGATTTCGACAAGGTGCTGGATGTAAATCTGCGGGGCGTGTTCTTCGCCTGTCAGTACGCCGCCAAACAGATGATCGCCCAGGGTGGCGGCGGCAGGATCATCAACATCTCCTCGGTGCACGAAGACTGGCCGATGCCTGAGAACACCCCCTACTGCTGCGCCAAGGGAGGGGTGCGCATGCTCACCCGCACCGCCGGGCTGGAGCTGGCTTCCCATGGAATCACGATGGTGAATGTGGGCCCCGGCGCCGTGGCCACACCGATCAACGACTCCACCATGAACAACCCGGAGTTACTGGCCAAGTTGAACGCCGCCATCCCCCTAGGCCGCATGGCCCAGCCCGAGGAGATTGCCAGGGTGGTGGGCTTCCTGGCCAGTGACGCCGCTAGCTACATCACGGCCACAACTATTTTTGCTGACGGCGGCATCATGCAGAGCAGCCCAGGGCTTTAGGCCCCTCGGGGCTGGGAGGCCCGGCATGCGCCTCACCCCTGCAGAGATCATTCGCCTGCGCGGGCGCCACCGCGGTTATTGGTTGGTATTGGCCACTGAAGTGGCCCTGCTGTTGCTGCTGCCGGTTGCCCAGGCCCAGATCTGGCTGTTGTCGGTTCTGCTGATCCTGCTGGCGTTGGTGTTGATGGTGTTCGTCAGCCGCTATTCGCCCCTCCGCAAAACCCGCCCGCTGATTTATGGCCTGGGCGGGCTGGCGATCGCCCTTGAATTGATCTGGCACCTGTCACTCAACCTCTGGCCAGCCGTGGGGCGGGCGCTCACCATCCCTCACGTGATCGTCTGGCTGGTCTTTCTGTCGCTTGCGGTGCTCCGCAAGGTGAAGACCCTGACCCGGGAGCCATTTGTCACCGTGTCGGTGGTGATGGGCGCTGCCTCGGGGTACCTGCTGGTTGGGATGGCAGGTGGGTTGCTGCTCACCGCCCTCTGGGTGCTCGATCCCGCCGCCTTCGACCTTACGGCCCTTCCCGCAGTGGGATCCATGGCGGCGCTGCCCAACGTATCTGTGGCGCCTGCGCTGATGGCCGCCTCCTTCACCATGCTCACCACCATCGGCACCACGGTGCTCAAGACCAGCCATGTGGGCGGCCAGGTGGTGACCACGGTGATCACCGTGGTGGGCCAGCTCTATGTAGCCATTTTGATCGCCTTGATTCTTGGCCGTTTTCGGTGGCGCACATGATCAACCGACGTCTGCTTTTCTATCGACACCGGTTCTATCGGCACCTCTTTTTGGTTGCTACTGGGGTGGTCGCCTCAATGGCAGTGCCGTTCCCGATTCACCGGATCGGGGCCCTAGGTACGGTCAGTTTGATGGTTTTGCTGTCGGTTGAGCTCGGCGGGCCAATCCGTGCCCATCAGACCCAACACCGCTGGCCAGACACCGCCTATCGCCGGCTTGGCTTGTTGACCTTGCTGTTCCAGCTTCTCTGGATGTGCAGTCCCCGCGATTTCGCGTTCATGGGGTTCCCCGTTCTCCTGGCCACAACCACCTTCATTTTTTGGAGCCTGAAGCGACTCTTGATCTGCCTGGCTCAGGAAACTCAGATCCGCATGGCCGTGCTCGGCGGAGCAGTGGCTGGGTATCTACTACTGGGAATCAGTGGCGGTTTGCTGTTCGGGGCTCTGGAGACCCTGGCTCCCGGCAGTTTCATCAACCAGGCCGATGGAGGACGAGAACTGCTGTTGGCTGGTTTGGGAGGGGATTCCGCGGCACGCCGGATCTGGGACCTCGATTTCACCCGTATCCACTACTTCGCTTTCGTCAGTCTCACCACCGTGGGCTACGGCGACATCATCCCGGCCTTGCCTCCGGCCCAGATGGCCAGTGTGGCCCTGAGCATCTCAGGGCCGCTGTATCTGGCCATCGTGATGGGCTTGCTGATCAGTCGTTACACCCTGCAGGCTGAGCAGCAGCAGGTCAGGGAGCGGTCAGCGGCCGTTCCAGGCCCACCTCAACGTTCAGGTGCTGATTCGGACGACCGGTGATCAGCATCGAGGCCCGCTGACGGGTGGCGATCGCCCACAACCATTTGGTGAGCAGGGTCAGCCGATTTTCATTGGCGGGCATGAACATCAAGTGGGCCAGGCCCCAGAGGATCCAGCCCGGCAGGCCACTCACCTTGAGGCCGCGGAGGTCGGCGACCGCATGGAGTGGACCCAGCACTGCCATGGTGCCGAAATCGGTGAACTGGAAGGCTCGGTGCTTGCGACCTTGGATCTTGGCCACGATGTCGGCCGCCACCCAGCCCCCCATCTGCACGGCGGGCCCGGCCATGCCGGCCAGGGGTTTGCCATCGCTGGTGTGGCTGTAGGAGCAGAGATCGCCGATGACACGGATCTGCGGATGTTCTGGGATCGAGAAGTCGGGCTCCACCACCACCCTGCCGCCCCGGTCGACGGCACAACCGCTGGCAGATGCCAGCACCTGGCCCAGATGGGAGGCCTTCACCCCGGCGGTCCAGCAGATGGTGGCGGCCTCCAGGGTGCGGGGGCCATCGGCGGTGTTCACTACCACTTTGCCTGCCTCGATCGTCTGCACACGCCCGCCCAGCAGCAGCTCCACCCCTGCCGACTGCAGGTAGGTACCGGCGGCGGCCGACAGGCTCGGATCCATGGCCCGCAGCACCCGGTCGCCCGGGTCCACCAGGGTGACCTTGCACTGGCGGGGATCGAGCTGCTTGAAGTCGCGGCCCAGGGCATGGGCCATCAGCTCCATCAGGGAGCCGGAGAGTTCGCAGCCCGAGGGTCCGCCCCCCACAACGACGGCCGATTGCAGAAAGGCCCGCCGCACCGGATCGGGGGTCTGCTCGGCCTCCTCCAGGGCCAGCAGCACCCGCCGGCGGATCTCATCGGCGTGCTCGAGGATCTTCATCGGCGGCGCCGCTTCGCGCCAGTCGTCGTGGCCGAAGTAGCTGCTGCCGGAGCCGGCCGCCAGGATCAGGTGGTCGTAGGCCAGCTGCCGGTCGTTGAACACGATCTGCTTCGCCTGGGTGTCGATCTCGGTCACTTCGCCCAGCAGCACCTGCACATTCGGGGCCTGACCCACCAGTTGGCGCAGGGGCGAGGCCACGTCGGCCTCCGACACCAGCCCGGTGGCCACCTGGTACAGCAGGGGCTGGAACAGGGTGAAGTTGCGCTTGTCAACCAGGGTGACCCGCACTGGTTGGTTGATCAGGGCGTGGCAGGCTTGGAGGCCGGCGAAGCCGCCCCCCACGATCACCACATGGGGCAGGGTTTTTAGGCTCTGATCAGGGGGATCGAGTTCGAGGAAGAAGCGTTCGCGGGGCATCGTTCCCAGAACAGTGGTTTCAAGGTACCGATCCCGGGCTGGTTTGGCCTGCTAGAGGTGGGCTGGTTGTAGACACCGTTATGTCTGTTGCATCGATCCAGGCTTTCGTGGCCCGCGTGGCTGATGACACCGCCCTGCGCGACAAGCTGCATGCCGCCGCCGGGGTTGATGACATCGTGGCCATCGCCTCGGAGCATGGCCACGTCATCGACAAGACCGTGCTGCTGCGCGAGCACGCCAAGGCATTGGGCAGCGCCAAGGACCACGAGCTCGCCGCCATCAACAGCTGGGGCGATGCACTGATGCACTGCTTCGGTGCTAGCGAGAACGACTGACGACCACTGGCGCGGGCCTGATCCTCACGGCTCGCCCAGGTAGGCAGCCCTCAGGCTGGGGTTGGCCAGCAGCTCCTCGGCTGGCCCCTCCAGGGTGAGCTGGCCGGCTTCGAGCACGTAACCGCGGTTGGCGATCTCCAGGGCGGCCTGGGCGTTCTGCTCCACCAGCAGCAGGGTGAGGCCTTCCCCGTGCAGCTGGGCCAGGGCCCGCATCACCTCGCCTACCAGCTTGGGGGCCAGCCCCAGGCTGGGCTCATCCAGCATCAGCAGCTCGGGCCGGCCCATCAGCGCCCGGGCGATCGCCAGCATCTGCTGCTCGCCGCCGGAGAGGGCCCCGGCCAGCTGCTGGCGGCGCTCGGCCAGCCGCGGGAACAGCCCGTAGCAGCGCTTCAAGTCGGCGGCGATGCCGGCCGTGTCGCGGCGGAGGTAGGCACCCAGGATCAGGTTGTCCGCCACGCTCTGGCGGCCGAGCACCCGCCGGCCCTCGGGGCAGTGGCCGATGCCCAGCTTCAGCAGGCGATGGGCGGGTACCGCCGCCAGCCGGCCGCCGCGCCAGAGGATCTGCCCGGAACTGGCCGGCACCAGCGCCGAGATGGCCCTCAAGGTGGTGCTTTTACCGGCGCCGTTGGAGCCCAGCAGGGTCACCAGCTCGCCCTGGTGCACCGTCAGATCGATGCCACTTAGGGCCTGCACGCTGCCGTAGCGCACGCTCAACCCCTGTAGTTGCAGTAGCGGTGTGCTCATGACGCACTGCCTCCAGTTTCGGTGCCGGTGCCACTCCCGGAGCCGAGGTATGCCTCGATCACCTTCGGGTCGCGGCGTATGGCGTCCGGCGTGCCGAGGGCGATGCGAACACCGAAATCCAGCACCGCCAGACGGTCGCACAGGCGCATCAGCAGTGGCACGTGGTGCTCAATAATCAGCACGCTGAGCTGATGGCGCTGGCGCAACTCGCCGATCAGCTGGCAGAGCTGGTCTTTCTCGGCCGGGTTGAGGCCGGCGGCTGGTTCATCCAGCAGCAGAAGCTGCGGGTGCGTGGCCAGGGCGCGGGCCATCTCCAGTCGGCGCCGATCGCCGTAGGCCAGGGTGCCGGCTGGGCGCTCGGCCATGGCTGCAAGCTCCAGCTCCTCCAGCAGTTGCCAGGCGGTGTCCAGTCGCTGGCGCTCGGCCCGTTGGTGGCCGGCGGTGCCCAACAGGCCCGCGAGGGCGCTGCTGCGGGGGTGGCGCTGCAGCGCCACCAGCAGGTTGTCGAGCACCGAGAGGCCATCGAATAGGCGCAGGTTCTGGAAGGTGCGGGCCAGGCCGAGGCGGTTGAGCCGATGGGGCGCCTGGCCGGTTATGTCGGCACCACACCAGAGCACCGCTCCACCGGTGGGGGGCGTGACGCCGGAGATCAGGTTGAACAGGGTGGTTTTGCCGGCGCCGTTGGGGCCGATCAGGCCGAAGATCTCGCCGGGCTGCACGGCGAAGCTGACCCGATCGAGGGCTAGCAGGCCGCCGAAGCGGCGGCTCAGATCGCGCACCTCCAGCAGGGGAGTGCTCATGGCTTTGCCTCCTTGCCCCTGTCCCCCAGCCGCTCCAGCAGGCCCGGGGTGATCAATCCCTGGGGGGCCAGCACCGGCCCCAGCAGGATTACCAGGCCGAACAGCACCAGGCG
>CAZKER010000117.1:0-11012 GCA_964551845.1 uncultured Cyanobium sp. | reverse complement strand
ATGCTGGGGATCCCTACGCCTGCGCCAAGCTCGGCAGCCTGGAGGTGAGCGAAGGCAACCGCGAGCGCGGTATCGCTCTGCTGGAGCAGGGGCTGGCCCACTGCCCGGCCTCCCGCCATCCCGAGCGCTACGAGCTGCTGCTGCACCTGGCGATCGCCCTCAGCAGCGGCGACCCAAAGCCCGCCTGCCAGCTCTACCGCCAGGCCCTGGAACTACCCCTGCCGCCGCGGCTCACCTTGGCGGCCCGTCTCAATCTGGCCGCCCTGCTGCAGAACGCCTCTGGTGATGAAAGCAGCACCCTGGAGGAGGCCTGCGAACTATGCCGCCAGGCCACCGCAGCTGCGCCCGAACTGGCGCTCGGCTGGCTGCATCTGGGGCTCAGCGAACGGCGATGCGGCCGGCTGCCGGCGGCAATCGTGGCCTACCGCTCGGCACTAGAGCGCGATCCAAGCCAGGCCGCCGCCCAGCAGAACCTGGCCGTGGCACTGCTGCTCAGCGGCGACGTGCCAGGCGCCCGCACTGGCTTCCGCCGGGCAATCGAGCTGCTTCAACAACAAAACCGCGGCGCTGAAGCCGAGGCGCTGAAGCGCCAGGCCGGAGCCATGGTCAAGCTGGAAGACCAGTGATCCCCCTGGCCATGGCGCCTGAGTCTTGCCTGAGCAGTCGCACCATCGCCGTGACCAGGGCCGAAACCCAGCTGGGGGAAGCCCGGCGCCTGTTTGAAGCCGCCGGCGCCACGGTGGTAGACCTGCCGGCCTTGGTGGTGACCCCACCGGATGAATGGGGCCCCCTCGACGATGCCCTGGCGGAACTGGATGATTTCCACTGGCTGATTTTTTCCAGTGGCAACGGCGTAGAGGCCGTGGAGCAGCGGCTGCGCCGACTCGGCCGCTCCCTGGCGCGGCGGCCCACCCAGCTGAAGATCGCTGCAGTGGGCCGCAAAACCGCCGCCCAGCTCGAATCCCTAGGAGCCCCCGCCGACTTCATCCCGCCCAGCTTTGTGGCCGACAGCCTGCTGGAGCATTTCCCCGTCTCGGGTTGGGGACTGCGCCTGCTGCTGCCCCGGGTGCAGAGCGGTGGCCGAACGATGTTGGCGGAAGCCTTTGCAGCTGCCGGTGCCCGGGTGGTGGAAGTGGCCGCCTATGAAACCCGATGCCCCGAGGGATTGCCCAGCGCTGCAGTAGCCGCCCTGGCGCAACGGCGCCTCGACGCCATCACCTTCAGCAGCAGCAAAACCGTGAACCACACCTGCCAGATGCTGAAGGCGGCCTTCGGGCCGGCCTGGAGCAGCCAGCTAAAGGGGGTAGCGGTGGTGTCGATTGGGCCCCAAACCAGCGAACGCTGCCGGGAATTACTCGGCCGCGTGGATGAAGAAGCCGACCCCCACGACCTGGCTGGGCTGGTCGAGGCCTGCAGCCGCAGCCTCAGAGCTCAGCCGTCACCACCTGCTTGCCCTGACGCAGAGTGAGGCGACCCCGCTGAACATCGATGCTGGCCACGCTCCAACCGGCCGGCAGCAGTGGGGTGGAGCGGGGATCCAAGCTGCTGCCACCTCGCTGGCCGACCCGCAGGGTGCCGCTCTCGCCAGCGAACTGGACCAAGGCCTCTGGGGTGCCGCCAGAGCGAATCACACCACTGAAAACCAAGCCTGGGGGGAGGATGAGTGGCGCTGGACGGGGCGAAGTAACTGTCGCTCGGGAAGGGGGTGTCGCCAGTGGCGCAAAGGGATCGACACGCCCAGAGGAAACAGAAGCCACCAATTGGTTGGAGCTGGGCAGGGGTGTCAGTCCGGCCAGAGGTGCCGATGCCACAACTAGCGCTGGCGCTACGGGCGCTGGTTCCCTTGGCGGGGGGAGCGCCTGGATGGTGGCTTGAGGCGGCTGCTCGCCAGCGCAGGCGGCCAACAGCAGGGCAGCACCTATGGCAGCGCCGAGGGATTCAGGCGTTACGGGTTTCGACGAGATCACGGAATCGGTCAAGGTTTGCCTGAAGCTCCCTAGTCACGATTCCACCCAAGATGCTGGCATCCATCAACGGTGCCAAGACCCCGGGCAATTCATAGCTGACACTCAGCTTGACCGCCGTGAGCTCGGGAGCCTGCGAATAGAAGCGCACCGCCCCTTTGGTGGGCAGACCTCCCACCGACTCCCAGTGCAATTGCTGGGCCTCCACCCGCTGGCTGATACGGGCTTTCCAATGAAAGCGGAAGCCCTGCGCCGCCAAGGTCCAATCGGTGAGGTCGGGATCGTTGGGTTCGGTGACAACTGACTCGATCCAGCGCATCCACTGGGGCATCGCCTCCAAATCACTCCACACCTCCCACACCTGATCGACCGAGGCCCGGATCTCCGTGGTGACGCTGTGCTCGAGCCAACGGCCCATGGAATCTCCTATGCAACAGAGGTGTTGGTGGCTAAAGCAGCCTGGCGGCCCAGGATCGCCGCTGCGGCCAAGCGCCCACTCATGGTGGCGCCTTCCATCGAATCGATGTAGTCCTGCTTGGTGTAACTACCGGCCAGATAAAAATTGGCGACCGGCGTGGCTTGGTCGGGCCGGTAAGGCTCCATGCCAGGGGCCTCGCGGTAGAGCGACTGGGCCAGCTTCACCACGTTGCTCCACACCAGCTTCAGACCCGCAGCCGACGGGAACAGGCTTCGCACTTGGGCGTCGGTATGGGCCACGATCTCCTCAGTTTTCTTAGGAATCCAGGGATCACCGGGGGTAAGCACGCATTGGAGCAGGGAGCCCTGCCCCTGCTTGCGGTAATCCTCGGGGCTGGCCAGGGCCAGATCCGCAAAGCAGCTGAAGTCCGCGTCGGCGGTGTAAAGCAGATTGTCTAGGCCAGCTGGGCTGCTGAGATCGGCGCGGGCGGCGGCGGCGGCGGCGCTATCACCAAGCTCGGTCACCCAGCCGTCATATCTGAGCTGCACGGTGGCCACTGGCACGGCATCGAGCTTGTAGATGTTGTCGAACAGGGGCCAGCGGCGCCAGGTTTCCGGCAGCATCCGCTGAATTCCAGGCACATCACAGGCGGCCAGATAGGTGTCTGCCACCACAGAGATGTCACCCTCAGGGGTACCGAGGGTAAGGCTGCTCACCCGGGTAGCGGGCTGGCCATCGACGCCGGCTGCCCCCTCCTCGAAATGCACCTCCGTGACCCGGTGGCGCAGATGCAGCCGGCCGCCGCGCTGCTGGATGTAGTCGAGGATCGGGCCCGTAAGCCAGCGGTGGGGCGAGCCCTTGAGCAGGTTGAGCTTGGAGGCCTCGGTTTTGGAGGCAAACATCATGAAGATCGTGAGCATGCAGCGGGCCGAGATCGACTCGCAATCAATGAAGCCCAGGGCGTAAGCGATCGGATTCCACATCCGCTTGATGCTCTGCTCACTGCCGCCATGGCCCACAAACCACTGCTGAAAGCTGATGCGGTCCAGAGCCCGAATCGTCTTCATTGCCCCCTCGTAGTCGACTAGGCCGCGCACGATCGGACTGGTGCCCAAGGCCAGGGCATTGCGCAGCTTGTCGATCCAGTCGAGCTGGGGGGTGGTGAAGAAGGCCTTGAGGCCATTGAAGGGGGCACCGAGGGCAAAGCGGAAATCGAGCTCCCGCAGATCGCCGCCAGTGTTCACAAACAGGTGGGTGTGGTCCTTGGGCAGCAGATTGTCGATCGCGCCCACCTTGCGCAGTAGGGCGAAGAGGTTGGCGTAGTTGAAAAAGAACACATGCAGCCCCATCTCGATGTGGTTGCCGCCCTCGTCTACCCAGCTGCCCACCTTGCCGCCCAGAAACGGCCGAGCCTCGTAGAGATCCACCTGATGGCCGGCATCCACCAGATCCACCGCCGCGGCCAAGCCGGCCAGTCCCGCACCCACGATGGCGACCTGCACCCTTTCCACCCTCAACAGTGAGCTGACTCTATGGAGACACTCCGCCAGGCAGCGAACGGAGGGCCTCCATACAGTGGTTGCAACTGGCTTAGATCTCGATGAGTACCGAAACTGTCACAGCTGAAGCAGCCCTGGCCCAACCCACCTTCACCGCCAAAGACGGTAAGGGGATCCAGATCACCGAACCGGCAATGAAACAGCTGGGGGCGCTGATGACCCAGCAGGGCGAGGCCAAGGTGTTGAGGGTGGGCGTGCGCTCCGGGGGCTGCAGCGGCATGAGCTACACGATGGACTTCATCGATGCCAGCGCGATCCAGGGCGATGACGAGCACTACACCTACGAACCCGTCGATGCTCCCAGTTTTGCTGTGGTGTGCGATCCCAAGAGCCTGCTCTACATCTATGGAATGCAGCTGGATTTTTCCTCTGCCCTGATCGGCGGCGGCTTCAACTTCACCAACCCCAACGCCAGCCAGACCTGCGGCTGCGGCAGCTCGTTTGCGGTGTGAACCAGAACTGAGCCAGGCAAAATCGATCAGCTGGTGCTGTTTGGCTCGCAGGGTGGCAATCTGAGGACATGACCAGGCCTGCCGCCTCCCTATGACGTCTACGGAATCACCATCCCTGTTTGAGCAGGCCATGCAGCGCTATCAGCAGGGGGTGGCGCCAGCCGAATTGATCGATAGCTTTGTTGCCATCACCGAGCAGTCTCCCAACCAGTCGGCTGGATGGACCTGCCTGGCCTGGTTGCAGCTGCTTGATGAGCAGCCCCAGGCGGCCCTGCGCTCCGCTAAGACCGCCGTGCGCCTTAATCCCCAGGACCCTCAGGCCCGCATCAACCTGAGCCTGGCCATGCTGGAAACGGGTGCCAAGGGGGTGCGCGAACACATTGAAATCGTGCAGCGGGTGATGGCGATGGCACCGGAGATGGCAGGCGAACTGCAGGAGTCGATCGCCGATGGCCTGGTGCGCAAACCGGGCTGGAAGGCCATGGACAAGGTGAAGGCCTGGCTGGCGGGTTGAAACCGGTTCTGCTGCTCAGCAATGGCCACGGGGAAGACCTGAGTGGTGCCCTCGTAGCTGCCGAGCTGATGCAGCGGGGAATCCCGGTTGAGGCCCTGCCCTTGGTGGGCCACGGCAGCCCCTATCGCCAAAGGGGCGTGCCGGTGCTCGGCCGCACCCGCAACTGCAGCACCGGCGGCCTCGGCTACACCAGCCTGGCCGGACGCCTCAGCGAGCTGCTGGAGGGCCAAATGGGCCACGTGCTCGGCAGGCTGCTGTTACTGCGCCGCCGCCGCCGCCATTACGGCCTGGTGGTGGCCGTAGGTGACGTGCTGGCGGTGCTGGGGGGCTGGCTCTCGGGCCTGCCCAACGCCGTTTATCTGGTGGCTTACTCCAGCCACTACGAGGGCCGTCTGCGCCTGCCCTGGCCCTGCGGCTGGCTGCTGAACCAAGCGGGCATCAAGGCGATCTGGAGCCGCGATCCCCTCACCGCCTCCGACCTCAGCCTGCAACTGGACCGTCCTGTGGCTTTTCTCGGCAATCCCTTCCTCGACGTGGTGAGTGCCAACCCCAGCGAATCACCGCCACTGCCGGGGTTGCAATTGGAGCTGGCGCTGGTGCCGGGCAGCCGCCTACCAGAAGCAGCGCGCAATTTCGCTCTGATGCTGCGGGTGCTGGCGCTGTTGCCCGAGGAATGGGCACGCAGCCGGCCGCTGCGGCTGCGTGCTGCCCTGGTGTCCGAGCTCGACGGCAGCAGCATCGCCAGGCTGGCTGGCCCCCTGGGCTGGCGGCTCGAGGCAAGTGATCGGCTGGTTCGCGGACCACTTGTAGTTGAACTTGGTTGGGGCGAGTTTGGGGCGATCCTGGCCGGCTCCCAGTTGGTGCTGTGCACGGCTGGCACCGCTGCGGAACAGGCCGTGGGGCTGGGCAAGCCAGTACTGCAGCTGGTGGGACGAGGGCCCCAGTTCACGGCGGGCTTTGCTGAAGCCCAGCGCCGCCTGCTGGGCCCAGGCGTGCGCTGCGCCCCCGGCAGCAGCGGCAGTGATGCAACCCTGAGGGCCAGTGCCCTGCTAGCCCAAAGCCTGCTGGAGCAGCAAAGCGATCACAAGCAGGGGCCAGAACTACGCCAGGCCCTCGCGGCCATTGGCCTGGAGCGAATCGGCGGGCCGGGCGGCACCCAGGCGATGGCAGAGGCGATCATGGCGATGCTTGGGCCCTAACCAGCGCCTCCGATCTGCCATGACCGCACCAAACTCCACCCCCAGCTTTCTGCAGCAACTCAAGGGATCGATGGACACCCTGCTGGTGGTGGATGTGTTTGTGGTGATTGCCGGGGCCGTGTGGTTTGCCGTGGCCGTAACCCTGCACAGCCAGCACATCGAAGCCCCCCTGGAGTTGTTTCAGCGGCTGTGGGAGCCGCTGTTCACCCCGGCGATTGGCTTGTTGATGGGAGCGGCCCTGCTCAGTGGGGCGCTGGGCTGGTGGCAGCGGCGAGGGCAGCGCTGAGCTGGGGGTACTGGAAAGCAAACCCCTGGGCCAGCAACCGCTCGGGCAGCACCTGCTGGCCATCGAGCACCACCTGGGCCCCGTCGCCAAGCAACAGCTGCAGGATCGGCCCCGGCACGGGCAGCAGGCTGGGGCGACCCAAGGCCTTGCCTAGGGCACTGGCGAACAGGCCCATGGTGGTGGCTTCTGGGCTAACGGCGTTGTAGACGCCGCTGTAGGTGGCATCCTCCAAGGCAGTAGCGATCAGGCGGCAGAGATCGTGGCGATGAATCCAGCTCATCCACTGGCGGCCCGAGCCCACCGGCCCGCCGAAGCCCAAACGGAAGATGGGCAACATCTTGCCGAGGGCACCACCATCGGGGCCGATCACGATGCCGATGCGCAGCTTTACAAGCCGGCAAGCAGCTGGGACCTGATCAGCGGCCGCTTCCCAACGCTGACAGATCTCGGCCAGAAAATCGCCACCGGCTGGGCTGGCCTCACTGAAGCGCGTCTGCGTACTGGAGCCGTAAAAGCCGACGGCTGAACCATTAACAAGCACTGCGGGGGGCTGCTCCAGCCGAGCCAAGGCAGCCACCAGCAGCTCAGTGGTGCGAACACGGCTTTGCAGCAACAGCTGGCAGTGGGCCGGGGTCCAACGACGCTCAGCGATCGGCTCGCCGGCGAGGTTCACAACCCCATCCGCCTCGGACAGGGCCTTATCGAGGCCGTTGTCCGCCCAACTGGCCGGATCGGCAGGGTTAAGGCGTATGCAGGAGAGTCGCTTACCGACCAGTGCCGGAAACGGCTGGGGTTGACGGCTCACGAGGGTCAGCTCATGGCCCAGTTCGAGCAGGAAAGGCACCAGCTCGCGGCCAACAAACCCAGAACAACCAAGCAGCAGCAGCCTCATTTCCCATCTCACAAGTTGAGGGAGGTTAGGCGGTTGCAACTGGGAAGAGCTGGTCTGGGCTGCCCAGCCGGACTTAGCCTGATGCCACTGACAAATTCACGATGGCTGACGCCGCCCCAGCTCCAGCTGCCCAGCCGCAACTGCAGACACCCTTGAAAAAGGGCAGTCTTGTGCGGGTAAACCAAGCTGCATACAGCGGCAGCCTGGAGGCCAGCGCAAGCGAAGCGCCGCTACCTGGCTACTTGGTGGAGGGTCCTGGAGAAATCCTGGCCATCAAGGGCGACTATGCCCAGCTGCGCTGGCGACGCCCGGTGCCGGATGTGTGGCTGCGGCTAGACCAGTTGGAGGCCTTTCCTGCTTGAACAGACTTTCAAACTTTGTGACCTTTGGCAACCTTCGCAGAGCGTTGACTCTGACCAATCTTTGCCGATTGTTTGCGCTCCTGATGGTGGCCTGGCAGCCCTTCCCGGGGGAATATCGGGTGCCGTTGGTGGGTTCGGCGCTGCTGGGCTTAGCTCTCACCTGGCGAGGCGAATGGCGAGCGGTTGCTGAACCTGCCAAACGGCTGGGTTTGCTGCTGCTGTGCTTGCTGATTCCAGGGTTGCTATCAATTCCCACATCACTAGCTCCTAGCAAAAGCTGGGGTGAAATCGCTTCAGTTGTGCTCGTTGGGCTGGCGGGCCTGAGCGTGCTCTACGGGCTCCGCCGCCAGCAAGATCACCGCTGGCTGCAGACCGGCCTAGTGATAGTGATTGCCGCTTGGATCGGCGATGGCCTGCTGCAAGCTCTCACCGGCGCAGATGTATTTGGCATCACGCCCAAAGCGGAGGGGATGATTAATGGCCCGTTCACCACTAATGGCATTTTTGGCATCATCGTGGCGGCGCTGACGCCCCTAGTGCTGTGGGAGCCATTAAAACAACGCCAGCGTTGGGCCATTGCTCTGCTTGGCGGAATAGTAGTAACGGTGATTCTCTCTGGTCAGCGCAATAACCTGCTACTGCTGGCTGTTGGCCTAATTGCGCTTTCAAGCCTGTGGAGCAGGCGTTCCCGCTTGATTGGTGCAGCGGCTTTAGTGGCAATCGTGGTTGCCATGTATCCATTTGCCCCAACCCTGCAACAAAGGTCGAACTGGATGATCTCCTCCGGCAGCGAAATAGCCGCTGCACTGCAGGGGTTACACGATAATCCAGGCGATACCAAATCAAGCAAGCGCCTATTTGATTCCTTAAATAAGTTCACCTCCGACAGAGGCTTCCTTGTTGATGCAGGGCTAAAAATGATCCGCGACCGCCCTCTTACCGGGGTTGGCATCAATGCATTCCGCCCTGCCTACCCGCTATACGCCCAGCTCACACCTCATGACCATCGAGACACACCCACTCACGCCCACAACATTTACCTAGAATTGACAGCTGAAACAGGGCTAATTGGCCTCACCGGACTACTGCTCGCAATAGGACTTGGCTGGCGCTGGTTTGCATTGGCATGCCAAGAAAGACAAAGAATGGCAGCGCCCTATGCAGCCACATTGCTCGTAATGCTTTTTCCGCTGACAACGCATACCGTCCTATTTGCCGCATTTTACTTCACCCTTCTAATAATGACACTGGGAGGCTTCTTGGCAGCCCTTTTTTCTCCTGAAGCAGTCAGTTCAACAACTGCCTAATTGACACCTATAAAAATCAGCTCACCCACCCAATTCCCGACGCTGAGACTGCAGAGCCTGCCGCCGCAGGCGAGCTTGCTTTAAAAGCTCCCGGCCATCGTGCAGATATGAATCCACGTAGCCCATGGTGTAGCGCTCCAGCTCAGTGAGAGCGTCTTTAACCAAACTAAGGCAGTGATAAAGATCGAGAGCAAATGCTTGGCCCCCTGGTGGACATACCTGGGAGCGGTAGATCAACTCAACCTTGTCGACACGGGCCTGACCCTGCTCAAGAAAGGCACAGAATGACTCCATCAAGGTGTCGTCGTAGGGATCGGCAGAAAGGGCCTTGAGCTGGGCTGGGAACGGGTTGATCACCTGAGCCAAAAGCCGATCAATCGGGGCATATACCTGCTGCAACCACTGCTGCAACACGGCATCAGTGGCGGCGCTGCGTGTCGACTGGGCCCGTGCCCGCTTCACGGAAAAGCTTGCTCCAGCCGGATCTAAAGAGGTAGGCGCTGTGAGGTCGTGGCGGCGGCGGCGATCAGCGTCGCGTAACACCTCCCAGGCAGCGTTGAGAGCCACGATTGTGCGATCGTCGCCGCCGGCGTCCGGGTGATGTTGCTTCACCAGGGCCCGGTAGGCGGCCTTGATTTCAGCGCCGCTAGCAGTGGGTGAAACACCCAGCACGCGATAAGGATCAGAAGTGGGTTCAGCAGCAGCCAGGGCTAAGCCTCCGCATGCAAAGGGATTTGTTGATGACTTTAGGAACTCAGCTCCCACTGCCTGCCAACATCGCTCCCCAACAAAAAACCCCGGCGTGAGCCAGGGTTGGGCGAGGGGTGTGTTGAGAAGTGGAGGACGAAAGGACCGGAAATGTGTGAGGAATCCGGTCCAGTTAGGTTCTGAGGATCAGAACTTGAAGGTGGTTTTCAGCACAGCACCGACGCTGTCTTGCTGGCTCACATTGGTGAAACCAACGCTGTCGGCACCACCGTTCTCGATCCAGAAGATCGCGGGGGTCACGCTGATGTTGTCAGTGACCTGGAACTTGTACCAGACTTCAAATCCGAACTGATTGACATCTGTGTTGGTCTCACCCAGGCCGATACCGAAGGCATTGCCTTTGATGATGGCGTCAGCCCACTGCAGGCCCACCATCCAGGACCAAGCATCCTGAGACGAGTTGGAACCGTTGAACTGAGTTGCACCAACGCCAGCGCTGATAGAGGGCATCCAACCAGACTGCTCAGGCTGCCAATAGGCACTGAAACCGTAGTTGTTGGAACCATTAACCTGATAGCCAAAGATTTGGCCAGAGGCAATGTTGATTGAACCGAAGGAAGTTGCAGCCTCGGTGTAGTTGTAGGCAAAGGCGGCACCCCAGTTGCTGGCGGCATAGCCGACCTGTACGGTTGTAGTGCTGCCATCCCCGACGCCGCCGCCGAAGCTCACGCCGTTGGCGTCGAAGTAGGAGGAAGAACCAGCGCTGTACTCGTTAGAGACGTAGTTAGCACTGATGCTGAAGCCGTCCTTTTCGTACCACAGGCCGACACCCGCACCCAGGTTCAGGTTGTAAGCGCCATTAGCACCACCGTAAGTGAAACGATCCAGGATCGAATCAGCGGGGTAAACGCTGGGCCACATGGCCAGCATGTCGTCCTGGCGGACTTTGGCACCAAAGGTACCGGTGAAGTTCTCGCCGATGGGGAACTGGTAGAACAGTCGGTTGATGGACACCATGTCGGTGCCACCTTCTTCCTGGAAAGCGACTTCCATGGCTGCGGAGCCAGAGCCACCGAACACCGAGTTACCGAAGTTACCGGCGCGCAGGGTGGTGCGCAGCAGGTCCTTACCGGTGAAGCTGGTGTCGAAAATCAGGCGAACGTCGTAGTTGAAGGCGACCCGTTCAGCTTGAATAGAACGGGCACCCAAGGTAGGGACCGTACCGCTAGAGAGGTCGGAGTTAACGAAGTTGCTAACCGTACCGTTGGAAGCACCGCCCACGGTGAAGGTGGCGATACCCTTCAGCTTGGTGGTGGTGGAGAACTGGTTAGCTTCCAGCTCGCCCACTTTG
>CAZKER010000116.1:0-2814 GCA_964551845.1 uncultured Cyanobium sp. | reverse complement strand
TTACCAGCTCCTCGGCTCAGCGCCGCAGCCAGGCACTCGTCACCCTGCGCTTTTGCTGCGCCCCATGGGCCTTTGCCTTCATCCGCGAGGGCTTGCAGCGCTACCCGATCGAGCACACCCGCTTCTCCAAGCCGCTGCCTGGCGATAGCTGGTGGCACCACCCCAAAGCGCCGCACGTTCTCGAGTCTGGCCCGGCTGACGCCAGCCACCCCTATCCGGTCGAGCTGGACCTACCGCCCTGGACCGTGGCTGCTGATATCGATCTACGCAGCTGGTTATTTGCCTTTGGCGGCGGCATCCGCATTGAAAGCCCTGATGCGCTCAGGCAGGAGCTGGTGGACCGCTGCCGGGAGGCGATTGAGGCCAATCGCCCTGACGTAACGGCGTCTTCCGTCACACCTGTGCAGCGCAATGGTTTCTCTAACCGACTGCGGACCCCAAGATATTTAGGGTGTATTGGCAGCTCCTAGGAATCAATCGATAGCACCTAGCCTCGCCTTCTCTGTTGGAACCATTGAGGGGTATTAGTAGCGGCATCCCAGCTGCAGCTATTGGAGCTGAGTCACTTCCGTGAAACCATGGGAACCTCAACAAAACCGATGCAGGTCCACAACGAGGCGTTCAGAGCCGTTTCTAAGCTCCTCCCTACTGAGCTCTGTCCGTGGTACTGCCATTGAAGCAATCACGACCACTGAGTCAGGCGAGGTCTGCGATCGGGGTGGGTCGTATTGGGGATCCACCCCGCACCCGCAGACAGGATTACTACAAGGTTCTGCTGCAGCTGCTTTGGCGCATGCGGCTGGATCTGATCCTTTGGCTCATCGTGGTGACGGTGGTGGTGCTGGGATCCACATCCACCCGGTGGCCTCTTCCGTCGACAGCCATCTCCGTGATCGGAATCGCCGTTTCCATTTTCATCGCTTTTCGCAACACCCAGGCCATGAGTCGCTGGTGGGAAGCGCGTGCTCTATGGGGCACGATCATTAATGGCAGCCGCATTTGGCGAGACCTGATGCTGGGCCTGCTGCCACCGGACTTCCTGGCGACGGAGCGAGGTCGTCAATTGATCGAATATCAGGTGGCCAAAGTGTGGATCTTGAACTTCGAATTGCGTAACTATTGGCGGTCCGATGTGCACCAGGCTGTCACGGCCCTGCTGGCAGATCTGAAGTTGCCTGCGGATATCTGCCTTCAGGAGCTCTGTCGTCAACAGGCTCAGGCGGTGCAGCGCCTCTACACCGATGGCTGGATAGATGGTCTCGGTCGCATGCAACTCCTGGACGCCACTAACTTAGACCACAACGCCATCGGGGCTCTGGAACGGATTCGTAATACGCCGATACCACCCTCCTATGACGTTTTTGTTCGCCTGATCACCTGGCTCTTCGGTCTGGCTTTGCTGTTGAATTTCCATCAAGCGCTTCAGACATGGATCGGCAGCGCTCTCTTCCTGGGCTTTCTGATGGCTGAGCGAATCGGTGCCTACGTGGAGGGCCCCTTTGATCGCGATGGCCATAGTTTTTCTCTGCCGCTGAACAGTATCTGCTGTGTGATCACCGAGGACTTGATGGGGCGCAGCCTGGAGTTCAGCAGCTTCCGTCCCAGTCGTGACCCAACCAGTTGGGAATAGGAAAGATCCGTGATCCTCCGAGCCTGGAGTATCGCTCAGTTTGGGCACAAACTTTCAACCATTATTGATACCTGCGATGCGATTGAAAACTCAAGTTGGAGTAGTGGTGATTGGTGGCGGAGTCAGTGGACTGACTGTTGCTTATTACCTGCTCAGGAAAGGCTTCCGCGCCACGATCATTGCGGATAAATTTGCTGAGGAGACCACATCTATGGTTGCTGGCGCATTGTGGGAGATGCCCCATGCTGTTTGCGGTCACCAGGAAGCAGGCGAATCTCTGAAGCTGCGGATACTGGAGCAATGGAGCAGATTCAGTTACTATGTTTTCCGGAAATTGTTTTCAGGCCATTCAGCGGGAGTGCATCTGCGCCGAGTGCATTTTTACAGTGAGTTGCCCTTGGCTGAGGATAGGGAGACGCAGCGAAAAATTAGTCGTCTTAGCCGATTTGTCCTGGGCCTGCATGTCTCGGACAGCGAGGAGCGAGAGGTGGCTCCTGGCTTGATTATTCGCAGTCACTATTCCTATCTAGCTCCCATGATTGATATGGGCGTCTATCTTCCCTGGCTGATCAGCGAAATCCGGTCGATGGGAGGTGTCTTGGTGTCGAAGTGCTTGCAAGCAGACGATCTGAGCCAACCTGACCATCTGCTGGAGGCCTATCAATCCTCCCAGCTAATTAATTGCAGTGGTCTTGGGGCCTGCACCTTGGCTGGCGACGCCGACGTGTTTCCGGTGCGGGGTGCCTGGTATAGCTTTCCAAACGATGGCAGTTTGTTCCCTGTTATCGAGGAAGCCCATTGCTCCAGCCTTGTTGCTGGCGATGAACGCGACAATTTTCTCTTTGTTCTGCCCCGTGGCAGCGATCAGCTGGTCGTCGGTGGGGTCGCCAATGCCCATGTCAGCGACATGAACTTGCCTGCGGATTCAGCCATGCTGGAGGCCATGCTGCAGGAGTCGGGAACATGGCTGCCTGAGCTTCGTGGTCTCAGGCCTGACGATCGATCGCAATTGCGGGTTGGTTTGCGGCCTTTTCGCAACGGTTCTGTGCGTTTGGAGCTGGATGATCGTGGCATTCTCCACAACTATGGCCATGGAGGCTCCGGAGTGTTGTTGTCCTGGGGTTGTGCCTCCAGTGTTCATCAACTCCTTCGCAGCCGCTGGGCGAGCATTCCGGTTTGAATCC
>CAZKER010000115.1:0-8714 GCA_964551845.1 uncultured Cyanobium sp. | reverse complement strand
GTTTGGCCTCTTCCTTGCGCCGCTTGTGTTCCGCCAGCTGCTCGGGGTTTTCCCAGGCGGTGCCGTAGATGCGCTGCAGCTGGGCTTTTGTTTCATCTCCGCGCCAATAGGCGCCAGCCACGCTCTCGAGCTCGAAGGCTTTGGGGTTGAGCTCGCTGGTGTTGGCAACGTGTGGCCCGGCGCAGAGATCCCACCACTCCTCGCCCAGGGTGTAGAGGCTGATGGGCTCTTGGATGCCCGCAAGGATCTCCAGTTTGTATGGCTCGTTTTGGGCTTTGATCCTGGCTTCGGCTTCAGTGCGGCTTACTTCGATTCGCTCAAGCGGCAGACGACGGCCAATGATCTTGCCCATCTCCTTCTTGATGGCCTTGAGATCGGCTTCGGTGAAGGGATCTGGGTTGTCAAAGTCGTAATAAAAACCGCTCTCGGTCCAAGGGCCGATGGTTACCTGGGCTTGGGGGAAGAGCTTCTGCACAGCCATGGCCAGCACGTGGCTCATCGAGTGACGAATGCGCAGCAGCTGGTTGCTTTCGCTGGTTTTGGGCAGAGCGATCGGTGCTTGCTCGGTGCTGCTGGAGTTCACGGGCACTGATCGAGCGTCTGATTAGGGCGAAGGGCAATCCTACGCAGCGCTCCTAAGCTGGGGCCATGGGCTTTTCATCTCCAACACCCCAGCCTGAATCCCCCGGCGTCCTGCTTGATCAGCTGCTCGGCTCTCTGCTCGACGACTTCAGCTCCTGGTTTGAGCGGGGCCTGCTGTTACTGGATCATTGTCCGGATGCGGTGATGCCCCCCGCCCAGCAGCAGATCCTGCGCCAACACTTGGTGCAAGCCCGCAAGGAACTCAGCGCTGCCACCAGCTTGCGTCAGGCGGCTCCGATACCAATGGCTCTCGAGATGGAGACCCTGGCCCCCTGGCATCAATTGGTGTTGTCGGTGTGGAATCTCTCTGCGGCATTGCGCCGGCATGGGGTAACCCTGCCGTGATGGGCGAGCGTCGCAACCTGGCTTTTGCCTACTTCCTCTGGGCCCTAGGCCTGGTGGGAGTTTGTGGGGTGCATCGCTTCTACAACCGCAAGCCCCTGAGCGGCACCCTCTGGTTGCTCACTTTTGGCCTTTGTTTCGTGGGTCAATTGGTCGATCTCTGGTTGATGCCCGAGCTGGTTGAGGTAGCGAATCAGCCTTTGGCGCTGCAGGGCTCGACCCTCTCTGTAGAGCGGCAGCTAGTTCATCTGGCCAGGCGCCGAGGCGAGTTGGGGTTCACCCTCAATGACGCCCTAGTGGAGATGGAATTGCCGGCTGGGGTGGAGAGTCGCCAGGTGCGTGATGAGATCGAAAGGTTGCTCCACGCTGAGCTTTTGGATGTAGGTAATGACGATCGGGGCCGGGTGATCTACAAGGAGCCTTGAGACAGAGACGCTTCTTGCTCTTGCTGGGCCTGGCGGGAGCTGTTCTGCCCTTGGGGCTGTGGCGTTGTCCACTGCGTCAGCTCACGGGGATTCCCTGCCCTACCTGCTATCTGACTCGCTCCGTTTTAGCGACTCTGCGCGGCGACCTCCCCCAGGCCCTGGAGTGGCATGCCTTTGGGCCTGTGCTGGTTGCGCTAGCGCTGGGCACTGGGCTCTGGGCTGTTTTCGGCGGCCACCTGCAGAGTCGGCAAATGCTGCAGCTGGCGTGTGCCGGCGCGGTGCTGGCGTTTGGCTACTGGCTGCTGCGGCTCTGGGGCTGGAGTCAGGGACAGCCCCTGCCGGCTTGAGCTGAACTGCGCTGGAAGCGCCTAGCTGCGCGGTAGGAATCCCAGCGTCTCTCGCACCCTTTCAAGAGTTTCATCTGCTACGGACGCAGCTTTTTGCTGGCCATTGCGCAGCACTTCTGCCACCGCTCCTGGCTGCTGACGCCACTCCTGATAACGCTGCTGCACTGGCCTCAAGGCCTCAACAGCAGCTTCGGCCAAGAGGGGCTTGAAAATGCCCCAGCCCATGGAGCCGCACTGTTCGGCTGCCTGCTCCCGGCTCTTGCCGGCTAGCAAGGCATACAGACCCAAAAGGTTGTCGGCTTCAGGGCGCTCTGGATTACCGAATTCCAGCCCCATGGTGGGGTCGGTCTTTGCTCTTTTGATTTTCTTGATGACCAACTCCGGCGGATCCAGCAAGCTGATCCGCGAACCTTCGTTTGGGTCGCTTTTGCTCATCTTTGAGTTGCCATCGGTGAGGCTCATCACCCGGGCTCCTTCGCGCAGGATCAGGGGCTCAGGCACCTTGAGCACTGGTATCGGCTCTCCGTCTGCATCGCTCTTGCCAAAACGCGAGTTGATGCGTTGCTGGGCAATGTCGCGGGCGAGCTCAAGATGTTGTTTCTGATCTTCACCGACTGGCACTAGATCGGCGTCGTAGAGAAGGATGTCAGCGGCCATTAGCACCGGGTAGTCCAGTAGGCCCACAGACACCTGGTCTCCCTGTTTGATCGCCTTTTCCTTGAACTGAATCATGCGCTCCAGCCAATTGAGCGGGGTGACGCAGTTGAGCAGCCAGGCAAGCTCGCAGTGGGCGCTCACGTGGCTCTGTACGAACACGGTTGAGCGCTCGGGGTCTATGCCACAGGCGAGATAAAGCGCTGCCGTGGAGAGGGTGTCCTCGGCGAGTTGGCCTGGCTGATGTGGAACGGTGATTGCATGGAGATCCACAACACAAAAGAAGGTGTCGTGGCTGCTCTGCAGATCCACCCAGTTGCGGATGGCGCCAAGCCAGTTGCCGAGGTGTAGAGCCCCGGTTGGCTGGACTCCGGAAAGAACCCTCGGCCGTGACATGGGGATCAGCTCTCGCTGCTCTCGGGAGTCAGCTCTTCGGTGGGAGCTTCGATTGGCTCTTCAACGGCAGCTTCGACTACCTCTTCGGGGTTGGGCTCGATGCTCTCTGCCACGGGAGCTGGGGGCTTGCTCGGCCGAGCAAAGGGATCAATCCGTGGTGCTCGCTCCTGGCGGATCACCCGGCCTTCACCACTTCCAGGTCGGCGGTCTCCCCGAGGGGTATCGCCCCGTGGCCCTGCCTGAGCCCTTTGCTGGGCGACAAGTTCGTCGAGTTTCCCGTCCTCGAGGAGCTGAGCCACCGTGCGAATGGCGAAGCCCAGTGCGGCCACCGTTGAGCGCAGTGCGAATCCCTCCTGAATAGCGCGGGCTGCACGCATTTCGTTGTCGCTCAGCCGGATGCGAAATCCGCCTGGTTCCCGGTTTCCTGGCGGGCGTCCGCCACCGGGACGTCCCCCTTGATCTTCGCGAGCTTGGGAGGGGGTGGTTTCTTCGGCCATCGCCTCAACCTGTGCAATCAAGGGCAAGTGTGCCGCATCGGCTGGCCCATGGGTGTGAGCCAGTGCAGCCGGTGGGGCTCCCGCTGGCCGCTACGAGCCAGCACGATCAGAGGCATGGACCGCATGGCCCCCGGTTGAAACTGATGTCGATAGGTGTCCAGCAGCTCCAGATAGGCAGCCAGTGTCCAGCCGTGGTTGCCCCGCTCCTGGTGTCCCCAGAAATGGCGTAGGGCTTCTTGGCAGGCCGGTTGGCCGAATTCCTGCCAGCAGCGCAGCTGGGCTGACCAAGCCGGCTGTCCGGCGGCGATCCATGCCCGGTAGCGCACCAATTCCGGTGCTTCAGAGCTGACATCGGGGGGGAGCACTAGGGCTAGCTGCTCCACCGGCACCCGGCGCAGCCGCAGCCAGCAGCGCTCCAGAAGTACCACCGGCAGGCTGCCAACCCAGCTCTGTGCAGCTTGAAGTTCCACCTCCCACTCCTGGAGCTGGGTCTGCTGCCGCGTAGTCAGTTGCGTAAGCAGGTCAGCCATGAGTTCCTTTGAAGGTGATTGCGGCGCTGGCGTATTCCTGCGGCTCTAGGTGAATCGTGCAGCGCACCCTGCCAAAT
This sequence comes from uncultured Cyanobium sp., assembly GCA_964551845.1. Lineage (GTDB taxonomy): Bacteria > Cyanobacteriota > Cyanobacteriia > PCC-6307 > Cyanobiaceae > Cyanobium_A. Next base: position 4,804 of record CAZKER010000115.1, on the reverse strand, counting down.
CGGGCCTCAAGGTGCTCTTCCACCAATTCGGTGATCCGGTGGGCGGTGGGCAGGTCGTTGGCGTCAACCACCATGTGCATGTCTATGAACACCTGCTGGCCGAGCACCCCCCTGCTGGCGATGTCATGGCAGTTGAGTACCCCTGGCACCTCCATCGCCACCTGGTGAATGGCTTCCGGGGCGATGGCGATCTGATCTACCAAGTGGGGCAGGTTTGTGCGCAGTACCGACCAGCACACCCTCACCAGCAAAAAGCACATCGGGATCGCCAGGGCGACATCCAGCCAACTGAGATTGAGCCACACAGCTGCAGCTAGACCCACCAGCACCACCGCGCTAGTCCAGATGTCACTGCTGGTATGGGCCGCATCGGCCTTTAGTAGCGGACTTCCCAACCTCCGCCCCTCGGCCCTCTCGTAGCCAGCCAGCAGGATGTTTATCCCGAGCACCAGCAGCAGCACCAGCAGTTCCCGGTTGTCCAGCCGCAATGGCTGTAATCCGGTGCGCAGCCTCTCCAGAGCTGCCTGCAGGATCTCGAAGGCGGTGAACAGGATGAAGGCAGCGATGGCCAGGGCACCCAGTGCTTCGTACTTATGGTGGCCGTAGGGGTGGTCTCGGTCCGGTTCGGGATCAGACAGCCCATTGGTCACCAGCCCCAGCAGACTTGAAAATCCGTCGGTAGCACTGTGCATGGCATCTGCCAGCACTGCTAGCGAACCACTCAGGATTCCCAGCAGCAACTTCAGCAGGGTCATGCTGATGTTGACGGCCAGGGCCACCACCAGCACCCTCTTCACCTGTTTGCGGGTGTCCTGGCGGACGTCCAGGCGTTTGTCGCTCAATCCTGGAGCTGGCAAGGCAGACCCCCGACTCGCGCCCAAGCTATTGGCATTTTGCGCCGGCGTAGCATCACAAGCTGAGCTAAAGATGCTTCAGCTAGTCCAGCGCCGTTGAAGCCGCCGGTGACCCTCCCCCAGCTTGCCGGGTTGGCCATGGTCCGCCAGGCCATGCCCACGACCCTCAAACCCTGGCTGCCGGCCATCGGCACCGGGCTTGCTGGCTGGTTTGCCCTCGACGGGCTGCTGCGGCTCAGCCACCTGCCCATCGCCTCAGGACTCACCCTGGCGGGCCTGGGGCTGGGGGCTTCGTTGCTGCGGCGCCGCCAACCTCGGGGTCCGGCTCCTACGGATGTGCCCGGCTGGCTTGGGCGCCTGGAGCGGCTTGAAGGACAGTTTTTGCGGTTGGCAGGGGAGCCGGTACCAGTTCAGGCCGATAAAACTGCCCGGCTGCGCAGGGACCAACTGGCTGCCCTTCGTCAGGAGCTGGATCGGTCAGGACTGCTACTGGCCCTGGTGGGTACCTGCCCTCCGGCCGTGGCCCTGCAACCCGATTTAATCGAGGCCCTACGAGGCCCCGAACCCCTGCAGCTCCATTGGGCCCATCCCTTACCGGCCTGGAGTATCGGTTGGTCCTGGCCCGCTGTGTTTGAGGCCTGCGACCTGCTGATTCATCACCTGCGCACGCCCCTCTCCGCAGCCGATCTGCGTTGGCTAGAGGCCCTGCCCGCCGGCCAACCCGCCTGGCTGCTGGTGGACACCAGAGGTGAGCAATCTATTGAGGGTCTCGCCGCCGAGCTGAGCTCCCAGCTGGGAACGGACCTTTCCCAGCGCCTGCTTTTCTGGGATGGGCAGCCCCAGACATTGGCGGCCAGCCTTGCTCCCCTAGCCCTGCACCTCGCTAACACCGGAGCGGAGCTGCGTCGCGGCCGCCAGCTGCGCCGGCTGGAGCAGCTGCACGTACGTTGGCAGTGCGATCTTGAGCGGCTCAGGCGGGAGCATTTCCTGCCTCTCCAGAGGCGCACTCAATGGTTGGTGGCAGCCGGTGTGGTGGCAGCGCCCCTGCCGAGCCTCGACTTGCTGGTGCTGGCGGTTGCTAACGGATTGATGCTGCGCGAGATGGCTCGCCTCTGGGATTGCCCCTGGACCCTGGAGCAGTTGCAGGCCGCCGCCACCGAACTCGGCAAGGCCGCCCTCGCCCTTGGGGTGGTGGAGTGGAGTAGCCAGCTACTAGCTGGCATGGTCAAGTGGCACGGAGCTACCTGGCTGGTCGGAGGGGCTATGCAGGCCCTGAGCGCCGCCTATCTCACTCGGGTGGTGGCCCGCGCCACGGCCGACATGCTGGCCCTGTCGGCGGGGGTGAGTGAGCCTGATCTCGCTGAGATCAAGCGCCAGGCTCCACTATTGGTTGCTCGGGCTGCGGAGGCAGAAAAACTCGATTGGCCTGCCTTCCTGGAGCAGGCCCGGCAATGGCTTCTTAACTTGCCTGCTGCCAGCATGGAAAGTTCAAATGTGATGGCAGCGGAGCCAACCCATTGATTGCTCCGGATCAGCGGGTGTTGTTTGCCTTCTTGCTCACCCTGGCTGCCGGCCTCTGCACCGGGCTAGGCAGCTTGCTGGGCCTGATGTCGCGACGATTTAGCCCCAAGTTTCTCAGCCTTTCGCTGAGCTTTTCGGCTGGGGTGATGATTTACGTCTCCTTCGTGGAGATCTTTCCAAAGGCCAGGCAATCGCTTGCCCTCGGGCTTGGAGTCACCGTTGGTTATGCGGTCACCGTTCTGGCGTTTTTTGCCGGCATGGTGGTGATTGCCCTGATCGACAATGCCCTGCCCAGCCACGATCTGGCCCTTACTGAGGCCAGCCTGCCCAGGCTCCAGTCCGAGACCCTGCTGCGCACAGGCATGTTTTCGGCCCTAGCGATTGCCATTCACAATTTTCCCGAGGGTCTGGCCACCTTCGTAGGAGCTCTCTCGAGCCCTCGGCTGGGTATCGGCATCGCCATTGCAATTGCCATCCACAACATCCCAGAGGGCCTGGCAATTTCAGCGCCGGTCTATTACGCCACTGGTAGTCGGCGCAAGGCTTTTTGGGTGTCCTTCGCTTCGGGGCTGGCCGAGCCAATCGGTGCGGTAGTGGGCTATGTCTTTTTGAAAACATTCCTCAGCGACACGGTGATGGGGCTGGTTTTCGCCAGCGTCGCCGGATTGATGGTTTACATCTGCTTTGACGAATTGCTGCCTGCCGCCCATCGCACCGGGGCCCATCACCACGTGATGATTGCCGGGCTCACGGCGGGGATGGTTGTGATGAGCGTCAGTTTGGTGCTGCTGGCCTGAGGTGAACGACCATTCCGTCCACCATCAAGTTGCGCGCTCTGAAGATCAGCGCTGGCCCTGGTGGCCGCTGCTGCCGCTTTATCCCTACGGCCGCCGCCGCACCTTGGTGCGCGAACTTATCCCTGGCCAGGTATGGAGTCTCGAGCAGCTTCAGGGTGTGTTTTATGTGGCCGTGCCGATCCGCATGACGGTGGTGCGTTTACGGGGCGGCTTGCTGCTCTATGCCCCTGTGCCCCCAACTGGCGAGGTGCGAGCGGCACTTGCTGAGCTGGAGCAGCGCTGCGGGCCCGTTTGCACGATCGTGCTGCCCACCAGCTCTGGCCTCGAGCACAAGCTGCCGGTGCCTGCCATGGCGCGAGCCTTTCCGGCGGCCCAGGTCTGGGTGACACCGCGACAGTGGAGTTTTCCCTTGCCACTGCCGTTGGCTTGGCTGGGGTTCCCGGCCCAGCGCACCCGGGTGCTCTTTGAGCAGGGGCTTCCCCATGCCGATGAGCTGCACTGGATTCCGCTCGGGCCCCTTGACCTGGGCCTGGGCACCTTCATGGAGGCAGCCTGTCTGCACCGCGCTAGCGGCTGCCTGCTGCTCACCGATGCCCTTGTTGCGATCGGCGACGAGCCGCCAGAGCTGTTTGATAACGATCCCACCCCGCTGCTCTTCCATGCCAGGGAGCGGGGAGATGTGCCCCTGCTCGACACGACTGATCGCCGTAGGCGGGGCTGGCAGCGGCTGGTGCTCTTTGCTTCCTACCTCCGCCCAGATCAGTTGCAACTACCTGGGATCAAGGAGCTGCTTTCCGGCCTGCTGGCAGCGGGGGTGCGCTCGCCGAGGGCCTATTTCGGTTTATACCCCTTCCGCTGGCAGGAGGGCTGGCAGGCTGAATTTCGGCGTTTGGTGCCGGGCCCTGAGGCTGAGTTGCTGGTGGCACCAGTTTTGGAGCGGCTGGTGTTTCCCCGTTGCCGGGCGGCTCTGGTGGCCTGGATAAGGACGTTGGCTCGCCAATCCGAACTCCGTTGGCTGGTGCCGGCTCACTACGATGCTCCAATTGCCTGCAGCCCAGAGCGACTGCTGGCCCTTGCAGCTTCCTTGGAGAGCAGGGATTGGGCCCCCGACAGCGGTAGCTGGGCATACCTCAGCGGTATTGACAAAGCCCTAGTCCGATTTGGCGTGGTGCCAGAGCAGCCTAATTAATGTCGTCAAAAGGATCTCGTGATTCGAGTTCACTCAAAGCCTGAGTTCGCCAGGATCGGCATCGAGTTCGCTGTCTAGATCACCGCAGCCCAGCAGGCTTGTGTCTAGTTCCATCCGCTGTTCCATTTGGCGCAGGAAATAGCCAGTCATCATGGCTGAGGCAAGAAGGCCCGCCAGGTTGTCGCGGTTGGTCTGAATTTTGACCTCAAACTGCTCGCCGGGAAGCATTCCCAGCAGGCCCTGGACGTTGTGGCGAATGATGTCCTGGATGTCGCCGCTAGCTGAGCGGGCCACCCGTTGCAGCACATCAGGAGACTGGTCCTGCAGGTACTGGATCAGCGAGTTGCCGCTGATCGCATCGTTATCTGTGGTCAGGAACTCCGGGTTGAACATCGCCGGTGTGCGCTGCGGCCAAAATGCACCTTAACCCAGCTGATTCATTG
>CAZKER010000114.1:0-12755 GCA_964551845.1 uncultured Cyanobium sp. | reverse complement strand
TAGCGGTAGGTGACCAAACCCTCCAGCCCAACGGGGCCGCGCGGGGGCATGGTTTGGGTGGAGATGCCTACCTCGGCGCCAAAGCCGTAGCGGAAGCCATCGGCGAAGCGGGTAGAGCAGTTGAGGTAAACGCCGGCGCTGTTGACCGCAGCCAAGAAGCGGTCGGCCGCCGCTGGATCGGTGCTGCAGATCGCATCTGTGTGGCGCGAGCCATAGCGGGCAATGTGCTCGAGGGCTGCCTCTAGATCCGCCACCACCTTCACACTCAAAATCAGATCTGAATACTCCGTACTCCAGTCTTCGTCTGAGGCGGCATGGCTCACGCCTAGAGCCATGGCGGCGGCATCGCCGCGCAATTCAACCCCGGCTGCCCCGAACGCCATCACGGCCCTGGGCAGAAAATCAGCAGCTATCGCCGCATCAACCAGCAGGGTTTCGATCGCGTTGCAGGCTGCCGGGTACTGGGTTTTGGAATCAAGCGCCACCTTCAGCGCTAGCTCAAGGTCGGCGGCCCGATCCACAAACAGATGGCAGATGCCATCGGCGTGTCCCAACACTGGAATTCGGGTGTTGTCCTGGATGAAGCGCACCAGGGCATTGGAGCCCCGGGGAATGATCAGGTCCACGAGGCCGTCGAGCTTCAGCAGCCCCAGGCTTTCCTCCCGGCTGGTCAGCAGCTCCAGGGCATCGGGGCTCACCGCACTGGCGGCCAGGCCGCGCCGCAGAGCTGTGAGAATAGCCTCACAACTGCGGCTTGCTTCACGGCCACCCTTGAGCAAGGCGCCGTTGCCGGAGCGGACCGCCAAGGATGCAATCTGCATCACCGCATCTGGCCGCGCCTCGAAGATCACGCCCAGCACCCCCAGCGGCACAGTCAGCCGCTCAAGCACCAGCCCAGCGTCTAGCTCGGTATGGAGCTGACGGCGGCCAACCGGATCGGCCAACTCCGCCACCTGGCGTACACCCGCAATTGCCGCAGCCAGCTTGAGTCCATCCAACTTGAGCCGGGCTACCAGCGCCGGCGCCAGCTCCTCGACAGCCGCGGACTCAAGATCAGCCTGATTGGCGGCCAGGATGGCCTCACGGCTCTGCTCAAGGGCTTCAGCCATGGCCAGCACGGCCTGACGGCGTTGGCAATCGTCAAGTTGGCCCAGGGCCATGGCGCTGCGGCGCACCTGGGCGGCCCGGGTCAACAGGTCTGCAGAGGGATCAGGGATCATCAATCCATCATCCCAAGCTGGGTGCCAAACGCTGCAGAGCCAGGCGCGCCGCCCCAAGCCGGCCGGCCCCATTGCCCAGGCTGCAACGACGAATCGTGAGACCCTCCCGGCTGGCCGCCTGCACCCGCTGCTCCACCTCTTGCCACACCGCTGGCAGGAAGTGATCGCTGGCGCCGCTAAGACCGCCACCGATCAGCACGAGCTCAGGAGTGAGCACATAGAGCAGCGAGCTCAAACCCTGCCCCAGCAGCCTGCCGTAGGCCCGCCACACCGCAAGGGCTTCGCTATCGCCGCCATCGGCACGGCGGCAGAGTTCAGCCGGATCCAGGCTGGAGAGGCGATCGAAGCCGCGGCGACTGCAGAAAGATTCCAGCGAGCCCTTATTACCACTGTTGCAGGGAGGACCATCGGGATCGAGGCCGATCAAACCGGGCTCAGCGGCCGCCCCCCGATGACCCGTGAACAGCTGGCCATCAAGCAACACCGCGCCGCCCACACCCGTGCCCAAGGTGAGCAGCACCACATCGCCAACCCCGCGGGCTGCCCCAAGCCAGTGCTCACCGATCAAGGCACAGTTGCCGTCATTGGCCAGGGTCACGGGTCGCTGCAACAGGGGTTCGAGCCAGTTGGCTAAGGGCACATCCAGCCAACCCGGCAGGTTTATGGCGATGCGCGCCACCCGGCCGGCCTGGTCGCTCGGTCCCGGATGGCCCACCCCAACCCGATCGGCCAGCCGCTCGGGATCAAGATGCTGAACTGCCGTCACGATCGCCGTGGTCACAGCACCAGGCACTGCCGGCTGGGGCGTGGGCACCTGCAGCTCGGCTAGCAGGTCGCCTGCTTCGCTGAAGCGCCCCAACTTGATGGCGCTACCGCCGAGATCCACCCCGATCAACTGGTTCATCCGAATCGCTGCATCGAAATAGACAAGCTCAGAAGCGGAAAAACAGCTGCAACTGGGTCTGCCAGGCACCCTGGGCGTCGATGGCCCCCTGCAGGTTGAGCAATTCTGAGGCCTTGAAATTCAGATTTAATTGGGGGGGTACGTCGGAGCGGTTGGGGGCAGCCAACACGGATGCATTGAAGCGTTCCGTGAGATCAAGACCTATCTCAGCTCCCAGCACCAGCTGGGGCGGCACCCGGCCTGAGCGGCGTTCGGCGCCACTGGCGACACCTTGGTTTACGTAGGTGGGATAAAGAGCGAAGCTGAGTCGCTGGCCGAAGGCATCGCCGAGGGTGCCTAGCAGAGGCGAGAGCAGGGTTTGGCCTAGGGCGGTAGCTAACACGGTGCCGCCTGCCGATCCAGCCAGGCCGGCGAGGGTATTGCCGCCGATCAGGGCTAGCAACTTATCTTCCGAGAGCGGTGGCGAACTGCGCAGCACCAGGTTGTCGGCAAGCCGGTCCGCCGGCCCGCTCACACTCAGGAAAACCCGCACCAAGTTGAGCTGGTCGAGGGAATTGGTGGTGCCAACCGCCTGATAGTCCTGCAACGACAGGCTGCCGGCGGGCCCGAGGCCACTGGTCGTAGGCAAGTTGTCGGAAACCCGCGTGCGCAAGGAGATGTCGAGGTAGGGAATCAGCCCCATTGAGGGGGTGAACACTGCAACGTTTGGGGAGTCGGGGTCGAGACCAAACGTTGTGGTGAACAGGTTCAGTCGCCCCCGCAGCAACCGCACCACGCCCTGCAGGCGCAGGCTCGGGTCCAGCCGCCCATTGAGACGCAGCACGCCACTGGTGCCAAAGCTGGCCAGATTGGGAATGCCCACGTTCAGGTCGGGCCCCAGCCTCAACTTCAGGTCGTCGAAACCCACAAAGCTGGCATTGGGCACGGCGGCACGCAGGGCTTCACTGGCGTTGCTCTCCACATCAGGCCCAAGTAGCACCAGGGGCTGGTTGTAATCCCAGCGGGATTCGAGCAATTCAGCTGCGCTGGCTACCGGGGCCGCCACATTGGCTTCACTGGCCAGCCGGGCGGGCTGGACGTTGACGGTGCCTCGGGCAATGGCCAGCTCTCCACCGATATCAAGGGCCGCAAGGCTGCCTCCGATCTGGAGAGAACCATCGGCCACGGCCTTGATCCGAGGCATGGCAAAGGGCACCTTTTCAAGCTGCACCGTCAGACTGGCGTCCTTGCCATCAGGCGTGGCCTCAGGCCGAAACAGGCCCAGGCTTCCCTGGCCACGCACCACTCCCTTATCCCCCACCTTGGCGTTGAACTCCTGCAGCAGGAGCTGCTCGAAGTCGAACAGCACGGTTGCTTCGACGTCATGAACTTTCTGGCCGATGAACTGCAGCTGAGCGCCCCGGAAACGCAAAAAGCCGTTAGCGATCGGCTGGCTGACGCTGCCGCGCACCAGCAGCTGCAGGTCGCCGCTGCCCTGGTTCCACTGCAGGGCGGGCTGGGCAAGCCCTGCCAGGAAGCGCAGACCGTCGTCGCGGCTGGCCATGCGCAATTCGAGACCTTGCTGCTCTGGGTCTAGTGGCACAACCCCCGCCAATTCGACACTGCTTGAAGCCCCGGCCGCCCGCAAAGAAAGATCAAGGAGCAGCCTGGCCTGCTCCAGCTGAATGGCGCCCCGCTCAAGCGCCAGGGCCGTTTCCCCTAGGTGGCCATCAACCAGGCTGAGGTTTAGTGCAAGCTCCGGCTGGGGAGTGCCGAGGCGATAGCGCCCCTGCATAGATATGCGACCCCGCAATCCGGCGGGAATGGGCGTAAGCAGGGCCAGTAGCTCAAGCGGCAGGTCGGCCAGGCTGAAGCTGCCAGCCCCCCGGCGCAGGGGCCCGGTGAACTGCACCAGCACCGGCACAGAGGTGAGGGGCTGGTCCTGGTTTGCATCAGGCAACCACAGGTGGGCGCGGGCCTGGAGGTCGGCACGGGCTTCCAACAGGGTGGGCCCTTCGAGGCGCAGGTCTGCGTCGATGTGGCCTCCCAGCTGCTGCAACCGCTCCTGTGGGGTGCTTTGGCGGCCCCGCTCCAGCCGCGCAGCGCTCAGGCGAGCTCGGGCCAGCTCCAAAGCCCGCAGCTGGTCCTGCACACTGCCGCCGAAGGTGTCAATCAGCAGAGTGCCGATGTCGCTGGCCCGGCCCAGGATCGGCGCGCCCTCGCCGCGCCACTGAGGCCAGGCCCGCACCAGCTGCTGCAAAAACAGCGGCGGCAATCTCTCACCCTGAAGGCGGGCTCGAAAGGGGCCTTGCCATTGACCGCTCCAATCGATGGCAAGGCTGCCGCCCGCTAAGGGCGAGATAGCTCCCTGGGCTGAGTAGCGACGATTGGCGTAGCGGAAATTCGCCTGGGCCGATTTCCCCCAGACTCCCAAAAACACAGGACGATCGAGCTGGGCGCTACCGCTAAAGGCCAGGGGTTGGAGTTTCAGTAGCCCCTGACCGCTCAGTCGGGCCTGCAGGGGCTGCCGGCGGAACTTTGGGCCCAGGGCTAGCTGCAGTCCATCCAGAGGCAACTGGTTCGCCTGCCAGCGGTAGCCCCGAGGGCGGCCGTTGAGTTCCAGCGTCCCGCCGGCCCGTTCGAGGCGCACCTGGCGAGGTACCCAACGGGAATCGATACGGGCATTGAGCATCCCAACCGGCGCCGGGGCGAGGGCTTCCATGCGTAGGCGCCCACCACCAGCAGGATCACCAAACCACTGACCCTGCCAGTTTTCCCGCAAGCTGAGAGGGCCGGCGCCGGGCTGGTCGACCCGGAGATCCAGATCCGGCGTCAAGGCATTGAGAGGGCCCCGCACCCGGCCAGAGGCTTGCAACATCCCCTGTAATTGGGCGCCCACGAGCAGTTCAAGCCGCTCGAGGGGATACCGCTCCAGCTCCAGGCTGAGGTCGAGTTGGCCTGGCACTAGCCCCTTGCCATTACGCAAGGCCAGGGGCAGCACCCCACTGGCCCTGAGATGGGCACTGTTAAATCGCTGCAGCACTAGGCGCTGGTCGCTCCAGTCCAAAAGGGCATCCCAGCGACCCAGCAGCGGATTGTTGGGCTGGCCGAAGCGGGCCTGCAGCTGGGGCTGGCCCCACGGCCCCCTGGCCGTCACTAGCCCACCCACCTGTTGGTCCAACACCCAAGCGGGGGTGCCGGCTTGCAAGGGAAGGTCACTGGGCCGCAGCAACCAGTTACCCGTCAGATCAAGACGATTGGCCAAGCTGCCGCGGAGCCTTAGCCAGGAACTGCCGCGGGCCAACTCCAACTGGCGCAACCGCAGCTGGTTTCGATCCCATCGCCCCTCAAGCCGCACGGTGCCCTGCAGGCCTTTGCCCCCCGGTGCCCCCCAGCGCCAAACAGAGCGGTCCAACTCAAGCGCTTGGCCGCGGCAGCGCAGTTTGCTGAATGGCAGATCCAGCCGGGACACACCAGGGGCAGGCCGCCAGCGCAATTGGCGCAGCTGGGCTCCGCCTCGACAGAAGGGTTGGCGATCTCTCCAATCCAAAAACAGCGTGCCATCTGCGCGACCAGCCAGCTGACCCGGGAGAGCAAATAGGCGCTGCAGCGGTGCCAGCTGCAGCGCGTCGGCCCGCAGCGTTCCAGACCAGCGCTGACTTTGCCAATTTCCCTGGAGCTGCATGGCCAGCCAGCCAGCGGTCATATCGGAACGCAACCGACCCGCCAGCTCGACCTCCCGGCGATGGGGCCGCACTGCACCGCGGCCGGTGAGGCGGAAGTTCAAACCAGACGGCAGCAGGTTGACTACGGCCGGATCAACCAGCCGCAACCTCAGGTCCAGGCGTAGCGGCTTAGTGCCTGCGGCAAGACGCCCAGGCACCCAATACTGACCTTGGGAATTGCGGCGCAACTCAGCGCGCACTCCAGCTAGGCCCACATGCAGCACCGGCAAGCGCTGGCGCAGGCTGGGCAGGGGGTCCAGGCTCACCAAGACGGAATTGACTAAAACAGTGGAACCGTCCAGCCGGCCAGGAGCGATGCGACTGGGCCCAATGCGCAGACCTCCCCAGCCAAAACCCTGATAGTCGCCAAGTTCAACGGGATGGCCGAGCAGCTGGCTCAGCGGCTGCTCCACCTGGGGTCTCAAGTGCTGGTAGAGCTTTCTCAGTGCCTGATCACCGCCCCAAACAAGCAACATCAGGGCAGCGCCACCTCCAGCCAAAGCAGCCAGTAAGGGGAAGCAGCCGGGGCCGCCAGAGCGGAGGGAGGGGGCGAGTGGTGTCGAGGCAGGAACGGTCCCGGGGTTTTGTTCTGGCAACTCCGCCATTCCCGTGGGCTGCCACCCTTGCAACCGAAGCAATATAAAGGCACTAAACAAATCATCCAGCCCTCATGGCCGCTGATCCGATCCTGCTGACAGCGGGCAAATGGCTTGGAGCCGCCAGTGGGGTTCTGGCTTTAACAACGATTACGGGCTATCTGAGCCGCTGGGGGATTCGCTTTCGGCTGGTGGGTGTGACCAGTTTCACGGCCCTGCTCGCCATCTCCTGCCTGGCCTTCGCGGTGAGCTACACGCCTCGGGTGCAGCTGGCTGGTGCCGTGAGCGTGCCGGTGGTATTTGACAACGGCATCGACCTGGTAGTAGCAGCAGCTCCAGACGGCCTGGCGGACGAGGCCGCGACCCCCACCGTTCAACAGGTCGCCCAAAACCTCAGAGGTGGCGGGCGCAGCACTGCCGACAATCTTGTACACGTGCGACTGCGCCGGGTCGAGACTGTCGCCCCGGGGCTGAGCAAGCCGGTGGTGCTGGCGGAGGCCACCCGCAGCCTGGCAAGTGGTGAAGTTCAGCTACAGCCCTAACCATGTGGCAATTGCCGATTCACTTTCAGCGTGAGCAGCGCCAATTGGAGCTGGCCGGCATCGACAACTGGCCCCAGCTGGCCGATCTCCAGGACCAGGACCTACGCCGGCTCGGCCGCAGCGGCGGGGCCAGCGAGGCCCGGCTGATCAAGCTTCGAGGCCAGGCCCGTTTAGTGGTGGAGGTGGGGCTGGAGCCGGCAGAAGCCGCCCTGTTGCTTTACGCCGGCATCGCTAGCAGGGCTGGATTGGCAGCCAGTGACCCGCACCAGCTCCTGGTTCAGATGGGCCGGCTACAGCGAAGCCTGACTGGCATGGCCTCACCCCTACTTGATCTGGCCACCCTGCGCAGCTGGATCCGGAGAGCCCAACGCCGCCCCTCAAACTGATCCAGAGCAGGCTCCATGCGCCGCGCCCTATGGCTCAAATGGAATGGATATGGGGCCCAATACGGTGACTAATCTCCACTACCCCAAAAATTATTCGGCCTACCACCGCACCTTGGCCAGCCTCGTACCGGCCCTGCTGATCAGTCTGGCTTCCATCTACACGCCTGCTCTGGCCCAATCCCAGCTGCTGGAATCCGTGAAGCAAAATCCGGCCAGGGCTAAGGCGCTGTGTGGCCAGTTCCAGGGATTCAACGCCCAGGGCCTCTCTGCCACATCTCCCACGGCCGTCGGCCAAATCGCCCGCCAGGAAAATCTCAGCGCCATGGATTCTGAAGTGCTGATCACCTACGTGATTGGGCTGTATTGCCCCGATGTGCGCTGAGTGACCAGCCCCGCGCCAGGCCCGCTGCGGGTTAAGTGGCGAGATGAGCCCATGGGCTGCCGGGATGGAACCCAGCTGATCAGTCGCGTTTGGCAGCCGGCAGGACAGGGACCATGGCCGGTGCTGTTGATGCGCCAGCCCTATGGCCGGGCAATTGCTTCCACCGTTACCTATGCCCATCCCAGCTGGTATGCGGCCCACGGCTTTCTGGTGGTCGTTCAGGACGTGCGCGGGCGGGGCGACTCAGCTGGCGATTTCAAGGGGTTCCAGCAGGAAGCTGCAGATGGCGCTGATTGCATCCGCTGGGCCCGGCAACTGCAGGGCAGTAATGGGCGACTGGGCTGCTATGGGTTTTCTTACCAAGGACTCACCCAGCTGCTAAGCGACGACGCGGCGGCCCTGCCCGACTGCCTGGCACCAGCCATGGCCGGTTTGGACGAGCGAGGCGACTGGGCCTGCGAGGGCGGAGCCCATTGGTGGGCCCTCGGTTTGGGCTGGGGGCTGCAATTGGCGGCTCTGCGCTGCCAAAGGCTTGGGGACGAAGCCGGCTGGCTGGCGATCCGCCGCAGCCTCGACTCAGGCGCCTTTCTGGCGGATGGGCTTGACCTGCTCCAGCGCCATGACCCCCAAGGCATGGCCTACCGCTGGCTGCAGCGCCCGGGAAGCGAAGCCCCTGGGTGGGTTCGCCATCAACCATGTTCGGCTTTGTTGCAGCGCCCGATGCTGCTGATCGGTGGCTGGTTCGACCCCCATCTGCGCGGCATCTTGAATCTCTGGGAGCGGGCTCGGGCGGCGGGTGGCTCGCCACTGCTGCGAATTGGGGCCTGGACCCACCTCGACTGGAACGGCGGCCTGGACCGGTTGCAACTGGCCTTCTTTCAGCACCACTTGCAAGACCAAACCGCTGCAGAACAGCTCAGCTCTGCCGTTCTCTTAGAAAGAGTTACTTGGGCAAACGGACAGCAGCAAAGCCGCCATTGGCAGGCCCCAGTTGCCTGCGATAACGCCCTGCGCTGGGGGCTGCGCACTGGCGGCCTTGCCACGATCGAGACGGAGGAGGGCGAATTACTACTAGATCAAATCGGCAGCGGCGAGGTGGCGCTGGTGCACGATCCCTGGCGGCCCGTCCCCGGCAGGGGCGGCCACCTCGGCCTCGATCCAGGGCCCTGTGCGCGCGATGACCTGGATCGCCGCAGTGACGTGGTCTGCTTCACGAGTCCACCGCTAGCCACCTCCCTGGAGCTGGAAGGACAGCCCCTCTTGACCATTGCTGTACGAGCCGACCAACCCAGCTTTGACCTGTGTGCAGCGCTCTCGGTTGTGAACCGCAATGGAACCGTGCGCCAGCTGTGCACAGGCGTGGCCCGGATCAAACAGCTGACCGGTGAAACGTCGACGCTGCAACTTCAATTTCAGCCCCTGCTGGCTGAACTCAGAACCGGGGAACGGTTACGACTCTCCCTAGCGGGATCGGCCTGGCCCCAGATTGCCGTTAACCCGGGCGACGGCCGCGAGCCCCTCGGCCCTAGCGGCCCCCAGCATCGAGTGATCACACTGGAACTCGAACTAGCGGACTCTCAATTGCGGCTGCTGCCCCTCTTGAACGGAAAATTTGGGGCACACTGAGTCAAACAATTGTTTTCTGAAATGTCGCTGCGCCGCCTGCGCTTTGCTCAGCAGCCCAAAGCCCTCGGTCGCATGGCTATGGGCATGCTTTCACTGACCACCGGCCTGAGCATCACCATGGCGGCTCTGCCAGGAACCCCTGGCAGTTCGGCTTCGGCCCAGACCCAAAGCAGCGGCGTGGATCGTCCGGCCCTCAGCGTCGAAGCAGCCCGGGCAGCCGCCGATCGCATTCTGGGAGCAGTCAAAAGTCGCGACGCCAACTTGCGCTACAGCCAGTTCTCGGAAGAACTCAAGGCAGTCAGCAGCCCTTCAATGGTGGCGGCTTCAATGCGCACCCAGCCGAAGCTGTTGAGCTGGACCCTGCTCAGCGTGCAAGGCGGTCTGCGCAACACCACCGTCGAGGCCAGCCTCACAACAAGCATCGGGCAACGAGATCTTTTTATTGTTCTCAACCCTGAAGGCAAACTCGCTGGGTACCACCTGGATGTCTCTGATGAGGAACCTGGAAAGGTGGCCCTGAGATTCGTCACCGCCCTCAGCAGCGGCCACTTCATCTCAGCGAGAAGCTTCCTAAGCCTGCCACTGCAAAAGGACATCTCAGCCAGCAGCCTGCAGACGCGCTGGCAGCAGCTGCAACGCCAAACCGGTGAATTTGTACGGATCCGCAAGCTGGTGGTGGCCGAGAGCAGCGGCGACCAGCGACTAGTGCTGGTAAACACCGAGTTCAATCGGCTTAGCGATTCCCTCTTTGTGATCCTCAACGCCAACAACGACATAATCGGCGTCGACTTCCCCACCGATCCAATCGCCCCCAAGCAGGTGCGCTGAGCCCTAAGCCGCCTAAGCTCGCCTTCCGATCGCTGCTGGTACATGTCCTTGCTCAGCCTTAACTGGATGGCGGAGGATTCCCAGCGGCTGGCTGAATGCCGCCACGATCATCCATTTGCTGTGTTGGGACCCCAGCCTCTCGAGTCTGGGTCTTGGGTGCTGCGCATCTGGATGCCGGAGGCCGAGCGCGTCGAGCTTCTGATCGGTGGCCAATCCCTGCCGATGGCCACCCCGAATCATCCCTGGATTTTCGAGGCCGAATGGGGCACTGACCCCGGTAGTGCTTATCAGGTGCGGGTCAACCGCGGCGGCATCGAACACGTGCAGCACGATCCCTGGTCGTTTCGCCATGAGTGGATGGGCGAACTGGATCGCCTGTTGTTTGCCGAGGGCAACCACCACCACATCTGGCGCCGCATGGGTGCACATGTGGTTGAGCACAACGGGGTAAGGGGCGTGCAGTTTTGCCTGTGGGCCCCCAACGCCCGCAGCGTGGCAGTGCTGGGTAATTTCAACAGCTGGGATGGCCGCCACCATCCAATGCAGGCAAGGGTGGGCGGTTCCTGGGAGCTATTCATTCCCGGTCTACAACCCGGCGAGATTTACAAATACGAGGTGCGGGCCCAAAACGGGCACTGTTACCAAAAGGCCGACCCTTATGGGTTCCGCCACGAGGTGCGCCCCAACAACGGCTCGATCGTGGAGTCCCTAGCCGGCCACCAGTGGGAAGACGCTGCCTGGATGCAGGTGCGGGATAGTCGCAACCCACTCGATCAGCCAGTGTCCGTCTATGAGATGCACCTCGGCAGCTGGATGCACGCCGCCGCCGACCAGCCCTACATCGAGCCTGACGGCACGCCACGCCCGCCGGTGCCGGCCGCCGACCTCAAGCCCGGCGCCCGCTTGCTCACCTATCCGGAGCTGGCCGATCGGGTGATCCCGTATGTGAAAGACCGCGGTTTCACCCATATCGAACTGATGCCTATCTCAGAGCATCCCTTCGATGGTTCTTGGGGCTACCAGGTGACTGGCTGGTACGCCCCTACCAGCCGCTTCGGCACACCCGATGAGTTCCGTTCCTTCGTCGACCGTTGCCATGCCGAAGGCATCGGCGTAATTCTGGACTGGGTGCCTGGCCACTTTCCCAAGGATGCTCACGGCCTCGCCTTCTTTGATGGCGCCCATCTTTATGAGCATGCCGATCCGCGCATCGGCGAGCACAAGGAATGGGGCACTTTAATTTTCAACTACAGCCGCAACGAAGTTCGAAACTTCCTTGTGGCCAACCTGGTGTATTGGTTCGAGGAGTTCCACATCGATGGCATCCGCGTAGATGCGGTGGCTTCCATGCTCTATCGCGACTATCTCCGTCCCGATGGTGAGTGGCTGCCAAATGAAAATGGTGGCCGCGAAAACACCGAGGCCGTCACCTTCCTGCAGCAGGCCAACCACGTGCTGTTCGAGCACTTCCCTGGAGCCCTCTCGATCGCCGAGGAATCCACGACCTGGCCCATGGTCACCCAGCCCACAAACATCGGCGGGCTCGGCTTCAATCTGAAGTGGAACATGGGCTGGATGCACGACATGCTCGATTATTTCGAGCTGGATCCCTGGTTTCGCCAGTTCCACCAAAACAACGTCACCTTCTCGATCTGGTACGCCTTCACCGAAAATTTCATGCTCGCCCTCAGCCACGACGAGGTGGTGCACGGCAAGAGCAACCTGCTGCACAAAATGCCAGGTGACGACTGGCAAAAATTCGCCAACGTGCGGGCCTTGCTGGCTTACATGTGGACCCACCCAGGCAAGAAAACCATCTTTATGGGGATGGAATTCGGCCAGCGGGCCGAGTGGAACGTATGGGGCGATTTGCAGTGGGATCTATTGCAGCACGATGCCCACCAGGGTTTGCAGCGTCTCGTTGACGACCTCAACGTTTTCTACAAATCGGAGCGGGCCCTGTGGGGTGATGACTTCAGTGAATTTGGCTTCCAGTGGATCGATTGCAACGACAACCGCCACTCGATCATCAGCTTCATGCGGCGTGAAAGTGCCACGGGTAAATGGCTGGTGGTAGTGGCAAACTTCACCCCTCAGAGCCACTCCCACTATCGAGTGGGCGTGCCCCTGGAAGGCTTTTATGAGGAAGCCTTTAACACCGATGCCGAGCGCTACGGCGGCAGCAACCTGGGCAACCTGGGAGGCAAGTTCACCGATCAGTGGGGAATTCATGGTTATGAACAATCCCTTGATCTATGCCTGCCTCCCCTTTCTGTGCTGGTGTTCCGTCGGGACGAAATCCGCAGCACTGAGCTGGCCAATATTGTCGGCATCAGCGACGACGCGGCGATTTCCGGCTGAGCAATTCATGGGCGGGGAAACAGGGCTCCCGCCCTAGAAGGCACAGATCGCTATGCGGAGCTCCACTCCATGCCCGGGGCAACTGAGCACAATCAATCGTCATTACTGCACTGAGCTGCTTTGACTCAGTCAGATACAGATAATGCATCGAAAGTGGCTACTCGATCAACCAAAGTATGCTTAGGATTGCTCAGCATTGAGATCGA
>CAZKER010000113.1:0-15083 GCA_964551845.1 uncultured Cyanobium sp. | reverse complement strand
AGGCCGTTTTCAGCCAGCTGAACATTGAGCGCAGACCCTTGCCCACCTGCTCAATCGGATGCTGGGCATCGCGCTCGCGGATTTTGGTCATCTCAGGCTTGCCGGCGTCACACTCGGCCACGAAGTTGCGGGCGAAGGTGCCGTCCTGGATGTCGGCCAGGATGCGCTTCATCTCGGCCTTTGTGTCTGCCGTGATGAGGCGAGGGCCGCTTACGTAGTCGCCGTATTCGGCCGTGTTGGAGATCGAATCGCGCATTGCGGTGAGGCCACCCTTCACCATCAGATCCACGATCAGCTTCACCTCGTGCAGGCACTCGAAGTAGGCCAGCTCGGGCTGATATCCGGCCTCCACCAGGGTTTCGAAGCCGGCTTTCACCAGTTCGGAGAGGCCACCGCACAAAACGGCCTGTTCACCGAACAGGTCGGTTTCTGTTTCTTCCTTGAAGTTGGTTTCCAGGATGCCGGCGCGGGTGCCGCCGATGCCCTTGGCGTAGGCCATGGCTAGCTCGCGAGCATGGCCGCTGGCGTCCTGATGGATGGCGAACAGGGCGGGTACGCCCATGCCGTTCTGGTATTCCCAGCGCACGGTGTGGCCGGGCCCCTTGGGGGCAATCATCACCACGTCCACATCGGCGGGCGGCTTGATCAGCTCGAAGCGGATGTTGAAGCCGTGGGCGAAGCTCAGCACCTTGCCGGCGCTGAGGTGCGGCGCAATTTCCTTGTCGTAGACGGCCTTCTGGAATTCATCGGGCAGCAGCACCATGATCCAGTCGGCCTTGGCGCAGGCGTCAGCGACGCTCAGCACTTCCAGGCCATCGGCCTTGGCCTTCTCGGCCGAACGGCTGCCTTCGTAAAGACCTACCACCACGTTGACGCCGCTGTCCTTCAGATTCAGCGCGTGGGCGTGGCCCTGGCTGCCATAGCCAATAATGGCCACCGTCTTGCCGTTCAGCAGCGACAGGTCGGCGTCGGTGTCGTAATAGAGCTTGGCCATCGAGGCTTCGGGTCTGGGCAGGGCAGGGGTCGAGCTTACGCAAGCGTCTGCCGCGCGCCATAGCCGGCTGACAGCAGCACAGACCAGCCTTAATGTCTCGACTCTGGAAGGAGTGTCATGGCTGACGACCTCGCCGCCGCCCTGTTCGAGGCCCACATGCAGGCCGAGCTCAACGGCGATCTCGACGCCACCATGGCCACGATGGTGGCGGACCCTCATCTGATCAACCTGGCCTCCGGCACCGGGGGCCAAGGGGGAGAAGGGGTGCGTGAGTTCTACGCCACCCAGCTGATCGGCCAGTTCTTTCCACCCGATGTGGAGTTCATCCCGATCTCACGCACGGTGGATGGCGAGCGGCTGGTGGATGAGCTGGTGATCCGCTTCACCCACACCAAAGCGATCGGCCATCTGCTGCCCGGCGTGGCCCCCACAGGCCGTCGCGTGGAGATGGCCCTAGTGGTGATCGTGGGCGTGCGCGACGGCAAGGTGGCCTACGAGCACATCTACTGGGACCAGGCCGGACTGCTGGTCCAGCTGGGCTTGCTGGATCCATCCGGGCTGCCGATCGGGCTGGACACCGCCTCACGCCTGCTGGCCGCCACCGGCAAGGGCTGAGTTTACGAATCTGGATCTTTAGAAGGCCTGGGCCTTAGAAGGTATCGGTGTGGTGGTGCACCACACGCCAGTGGCCAGCTTCCTTGCGGACCTCAGATCAGGCTTCACCGGGGTGAGCTATTACCCGATCGATCAGGCCGTACTCCTTGGCTTCAGCCGCGCTGAGGAAGTAGTCGCGGTCGGTGTCCTTTTCAATCTTTTCAAAGGGCTGGCCGGTCATGTCAGCCATCGAGTGGTTGAGCATGTCCTTGATGCGCAGGATCTCCTTCGCTTCGATTTCGATGTCACTGGCCTGGCGCTGGCTGGTGCCGCCCAAGGGCTGGTGAATCATGATCCGGCTGTGGGTCAGGGCCAGCCTTTTGCCTTTGGTGCCGGCGCCCAGTAGGAAGGCTCCCATCGAGGCGGCCAGGCCCACGCAGATTGTCACCACGTCACTTTTGACGTACTGCATTGTGTCGTAAATGGCCAAACCGGCGGTCACCGACCCCCCGGGGGAGTTGATGTACAGATAGATCGGTTTGGAGCTGTCTTCCGAATCTAGATAGAGCATCTGGGCTACTAGGGCGTTGGCCACCGCATCGTTGACTTCCGAGCCCATAAACAGAATCCGCTCCACACCCAGCCGCGTGTAGATGTCGACCCAGCGCTCGTACTGGCTGCCGGGGAGGCGGTAGGGAACGCTGGGGGTGCCGATGGGCATGGGTCGAGGGTGAGGACGGGGTGGGGAACGGGGTAGGCGCCGGGGTGCTTCAGCCCAGGGCAGGGGCCGAGCCTGGAGCGGCCGTGGCTGGAGGGGCAGTGGGCAGGTCTTTTTGACTGGTGAGCACCCGGTCGATTAGGCCGTACTCCTTGGCTTCCTCGGCGGTGAAGTAAGTCATGCGATCGGAATCTCGCGACAGCTGCTCAACCGATTTGCCGGTGTTCAGGGAAAGCATCTCCAACAGGGTGCGCTTGTTGTGCAGCACTTCCTGGGCCCGGATCTGAATGTCGGTGGCCTGGCCGCGGGCGCCGCTGCGGGGCTGGTGCAGCACGATCGAGGCGTGGGGTAGGGCGGCCCGATGGCCCTTGGTGCCGGCGCTGAGGATCATGGCGGCGGTGCCCATGGCCTGGCCGATGCAGATGGTGTGCACCGGCGGCTTCACGTAGCGGAGCGTGTCGGCGATGGCGAAGGCTTCGGTTTCAAAGCCAACGGCGTCGCCGGTGTACCAGCTGGTGCCGGTGGAGTTGATGTAGAAGAAAATCGGCTTCTCTGGATTGTCAAACTCCAGGTAAAGCAGCTGGGCAATGATCAATTCGGTGACGTCAATGCCCATCTGGCGCTTGGCATCGTCGTCGCTGAACAGGGGCAAGCCCAAATAGACGATCCGCTCTTTCAGCAGCAGGCTGGGCAGATCGGGCGGCGGCGTGCGCATGGCCGCGGAATCGCCGTAGTAGGGGGCTGAAACCGACATCCGCGGTTGATGGAAGCAGGTTCCCGGAGCCTAGCGGGGGCCGTCCGCCTGCGGATTGGCCTTGCTGCGCTCCTGCCGAGGTTTGCGCTTGGCGGTGGCTTCCCCATTGGCCTCGGCTGGGGCTCCGTCGCCCCGGGCGAAAACGATCCGGCCAGTGGGGTTTTGCAGGGCTCCGGTGACCACCACCGGCAGCCGCTCGCCAATGCGGCCTCGGGCTCCTTCCACCACCACCATGGTGCCATCGTCGAGGTAGCCCACGCCCTGGTCAGCTTCCTTACCATCGCGGGCGATCTTGAGCAGCAGCTCGTCGCCGGGCTGCACCTCGGGACGCAGGGCGATCACCAGCTCGCTGAGGTTGAGCACCTTGAGCGCTTTCACCTCGGCCACCTTGGCCAGGTTGTAATCGGCGGTGAGCAAGGTGCCGCCAGTGTCGGCGGTGAGCAGCAGCAGCTTGTCGTCGACGCCGTTGCCTTCGTAGCGGGTGCTGTTGACCACTAGCCGCCGGCCGTACAGCTCGCGCAGCTCACTGAGCAACTTGAGGCCGCGGCGACCCCGGCCGCGCTTCTCGGCGTTGCTCGAGTCGGCCAGGGCCTGCAGCTCATCGATCACGCTCTGGGCCACGATCACCTGGCCCTCCAGCAGCCCTGAGGCGAGCAGGCCGCGGATGCGGCCATCGATGATCACGCTGGTGTCGAGAATCTTGGCGCTGGCCGGTTGCAGCACCCCATCGGCCACCAACAGCGCCTCGGTGCTGCTGGGGTTAAACAGGCGTAGCAGGGTGCGTCCATGCACCTCGGCCAGGTTGTAGCCCGAGACGCCGAAGAAGACGTTGCTCAGTACTGCCGCCACTGGTTTGACGAAGACCACCTCCCAGGGAAGTGGCAGCAGCAGGATCGGTGCAAGCAGCAGATTGGCCACCAACAGACCCAGAATTAGGCCTACGGCGCGGCTTACCAGCAGGTCGGTGGGCATCGTGCGCACCTGCTGCATCAGCTTGCGGCGCAGCTGCTGGAAGAACACCCCGGCGATCACACCGAAAAAGACACCGAAGCCGCCCAGGACCGTGCGCAGGCCTTCTGGGTTGTCCACCTGCAGCAGCAGCTGCTCTGGCAGCAGGTCTACCCCCAGCCAGCCGGCGGCGGCGCCAGAGATCGCGAACAGGATCAGGATGAGGGAGTCAACCATTCCCGTCGTGCGTGGCTACCCAGCTGATCTGGATTGCAGCATGCCTGATTTCGGAGCCTTTGGCCTGAAGGGGTTCCCGCACTTGTTGTTGTGATTGCCCAATTTCCCCATCCAGCGCCAGCCCAGCCCTGGCCGCCGCGCAGTGCCTACCTGCACATCCCCTTTTGTCACCGTCGTTGTTTTTATTGCGACTTTCCGGTGGTGCCCCTGGGCGACCGCGCTGGCGGCGAAGCGCCAGCGCCGGGGTCGGCTTCGATTGCCGCCTACCTCGCCCTGCTGCTGCAGGAGATTGCCGCCTCGCCTCCTGGACCACCGCTTGCCACCGTGTATTTCGGTGGCGGCACGCCCTCGCTACTCACGCCCCCCCAGCTGGCGGCCCTGCTGGCGGCTCTGAGCTGCCGTTTTGGCCTGGCTCCCGGCGCTGAGATCAGCCTGGAGCTTGATCCGGCCAGTTTTGACCAGGACCGCCTGGCGGGCTATCTGCAGGCCGGGGTAAATCGGGTGAGTCTGGGCGGCCAGAGCTTTGATGACGCCGTGCTCGCCGGGCTGGGACGCCGCCACCGCGGCGTGGACCTGCTGGAGGCCGCCGGCTGGCTGGCCCAATCCATGGGTGGCGGGGCGCTCAGCAGCTGGAGCCTGGATCTGATCCAGGGCCTGCCGGGCCAGGATCTGGACCACTGGCGCGGGCAACTGCGGCGAGCCATTGCTCTCGCCCCGCCCCACCTTTCCGTCTATGACCTCACCCTGGAGCCCGGCACCGTGTTTGCCCAGCGCCACGATCGTGGCCAGCTGCAGCTCCCCGATGCCGACCTGGGCGCTGACCTGATGGAGCTCACCTGGGCCGAGCTCAGCGCCGCTGGCTACGGCCACTACGAGATCTCCAACTACGCCCTCCCCGGCCACGCCTCTCGCCACAACCGCGTCTACTGGAGCGGCGCCGGCTGGTGGGGCTTCGGTATGGGTGCCACCGCCGCCCCCTGGGGCGAGCGACTGGCCCGGCCGCGCACTCGCGAGGCCTATGCCGACTGGTTGGCCCAGCCCCAGCCGGGCTCGCCGCTTGCACCGGCTGTCCTGACTGGCCCGGCTTGGCCAGGAATGCCGATGGATGAGCGCTTGCTGGTGGGGTTGCGCCGCCGCGAGGGGGTGCACTTACCCCGGCTACTGGCGCAAGCGGGGCTGGGGCCAGGGTCGCTGGTGGCCTTGCGCGGGCGCTTGGAGCCCTGGATCAGCGAGGGGCTGCTGCGGATCGAGGGTCCCCGCTGGCGACTCAGCGATCCGGCTGGCCTGGCGCTCAGCAATGGGGTGTTGAGGGAGCTGCTGGCTTGGTGGCAGGAGCAGCAGCAGTTGGCTGGGCAGGGTGGCGCTGGCTGGCGATCCAGCGGCGCAGCGCTTCCACCCCCAGGGCCCGCCCCTGCAGCAGCGGCGGGCTGAAGGGGGGCTGGCGGCTAGTGAGCCCCAGCAGGTCGGCCGTGACCCGCACCTGGCCATCACAGCCCTCGCCGGCGCCGATGCCTATCACCGGCAGATCCAATTCTTGTTGCAGCAGTGCGCCCAGGTCGGCGGGCACGTGTTCCACCACCAGGGCGAAGCAGCCGGCTTCCTGCAGGGCCAGCCCCTGGCGCCGCAGCCGCTCGCGGCTGATCTCGTCGTTGCCCTGACGGCGGTAGCCCAGCCGATGCACCGACTGGGGGATCAGGCCGATGTGGCCCATCACGGGGATGCCGCTGCGCACCAGCCGGTCGATTACGGCCAGGATTTCAGGCTCGGCGCCCTCGAGTTTCACCGCGGCGGCAGGGGTTTCCTTGAGCACCCGGCCGGCGGCGGCTACCGCGTCGTCTGGGCTGCACTGGTAGCTGAGAAAGGGCAGATCACAGATCAGCAGGGGCATCTGCCCCGGGCTGCAGCTGCTGGCCAGGCCCCGGGCCGTAGCCCTGGTGTGGTGCAACATCTCGTCGAGGGTCACCGGCAGCGTGGTGGCGTGGCCCAGCACGGTCATCGCCAGGGAATCCCCCACCAGCACCGCATCAGCGCCGGCCTCGGCCACCAGCGCGCCAGACAGGGCATCCCAGGCCGTCAGCACCGTGATCGGCAGGCCAGCCTGCTTGCGGCTCGCCAGATCTGCGGGGCGCAGGGCCACGGGCTTCGGAGCGGGAGGTGCCATTGCTAATATTTAATCGACTCGGATCCATGCGGCTCCGACGCCCAAATCTGGTCAGGACCGGAAGGGAGCAGCCACACGGGATGCTCAGGGCAGGCGTGGACTCCGGGTCACCACACTCACAATCCGCCGATTAACCGTCTTGGCTTTGGCGGTTGAGCAGGAATGGAGGGATCTTGGCGCCGCGCTCTTCCTGGTTGCTGTTGAACAGCGGGCTGCCGGCAAAGCTGACCACGGTGCGCTCAGTGCGGTAAGGCGCTCCACTCTCGAAGCCGGTGGCTATCACGGTCACGTGGATCTCCCCCTCCAAGCGTTCGTCCACCACGGCGCCCACAATGATGTTTGCGTCCGGATCAACGACTTCGTAGATCACTTCAGAAGCGGTTGTCATGTCCTCGAGGGTCATGTCCTTGCCACCGCTGATATTGATTACACAGCCCTTGGCGCCGTCGATGCGGGCCGATTCGAGCAGTGGGCTGCTCATAGCCGCCTGGGCCGCCTCGATCGCCCGGGAACGGCCGGAGCCCACGCCGATACCCAGCAGGGCAGTGCCGGCGTCGGCCATCACCGAACGCACGTCGGCGAAGTCGACATTCACCAAGCCCGGCCTGGTGATGATGTCGCTGATGCCCTTGACCCCCATACGCAGCACGTCGTCGGCGGCGCGGAAGGCCTCCTGTAGGGGGGCACCGGCGATGGCATCGCGCAGGCGGTCGTTGGGGATGACTATCAAGGTGTCCACGCTCTCGGCTAGCCGGGCGATGCCCTCTTCGGCCTGGCGCATCCGCTTGCGACCCTCAAAGCCGAAGGGTTTGGTGACGATCCCCACGGTGAGGGCGCCTACTTCCTTGGCTACCTCAGCAAGGATCGGCGCCGCGCCGGTGCCGGTGCCGCCACCCATGCCAGCTGCGATAAAGACCAGGTCAGTACCTTGAAGTGATTCCTGAAGTTCGGCCCGAGACTCTTCTGCCGCCTTTTGGCCGATCACCGGATTGCCGCCGGCACCAAGACCACGGGTCAATTTCTGTCCGAGCTGGATGCGCTTCTGGGAGGCCGACTGCAGCAGCGCCTGGGCATCGGTGTTGAGAACTCGATAGCCCACTCCTTGGAGGTCCGAGGAGATCATCCGATTCACCGCGTTACTGCCGCCACCGCCGACCCCGATCACTTCGATTCGCGCCGACTGGCTCGGCACGATCCCGCCTGACGAACCGTCCAAGGACGGTTCGTTTGAAGGCTGGACACCGTTGTATTGGGCGGAGCTTTCTTTCATAGCGGCATCGGGAGAGACGGTGCGATCAATCTGCGGCTGCATTATGTAGACGTTTCCTTGCCTGTATGAGGCGAGTTTCTCACCTTTGCGGGTTTCTTGGCACGTCTCTTCTGGATTCCTCACGACGCATTGGTCGCGGCCGCCCGTTTAGGGGTAAGTGGCAGCCCCAATTCGGGTTGTTCCGGGTCGCTTAGATCGATGGATTGCAGCTGGCGGCCCTTCACCCGTTCCGGTAGTTCCTGCTGCAGGTGCTCAAGCACTTCCAGGCGCCGCTCCAGCTGTCCGTCCGGTGGGCCGAGGCGCACCTTGCCGAGGCGCTTGCTCTGCAGCCAGAGGCTGCTGTCTGGCTGAAAGCGGATCTGGCTGATGTCGCCCCCAAGCCGCTCGCGCTGCTCAAGCACTAAGGCGAGGGCAGGCCGGTAGCGGGGCTGCCAACCCAGCACCAGCAAGCCGGCACTGGCCTTGGCTGCGGCCCCCTGTCCCTGGTGAATGCTC
Source organism: uncultured Cyanobium sp. (assembly GCA_964551845.1). Taxonomy (GTDB): domain Bacteria; phylum Cyanobacteriota; class Cyanobacteriia; order PCC-6307; family Cyanobiaceae; genus Cyanobium_A. Next base: position 6,912 of record CAZKER010000113.1, on the reverse strand, counting down.
ATCCAGTGGCCGAGTCGATCGACATAGCCCTGCTCGCTTCCCTTGGTGGTGCGCCGCTGGGCCCTAGCTACCGCCTGGCGGTCGACCAGTTCAACCCGCAGCCGTGGCGGCGCCATCAGCCGACTCACCTGCACCTGTTCAACCGGCAGGGCACTGGCCAGTGCCTCGGCGATGCGTTTGGGGTGCAGGTTTAGTAGGGGTTGGGGAAAGGTCAGCCGGGCGGCCTGCACCACCTGGTCAGCGCCTACCTGCTGGCTACCCACCACCTCCACCTGGTCGGGGCCGGTGAGCACCCAGCCCTGACGCAGCAGGCCGTAGCCAAGGCCACCGGCGAGGGCCAATAGCACCAGGAAACGCCAGAGATTGCGCAGGCGCTCCCTGCGCCGCTGCTGGCGAAGTTGGCGCCGGCGTTCCGATCCAGGTGGCGCAGGGGTGGCACTCAACGCAACACGCTCCAAGCCTGGCTCACAGGTCGCAGCGCGAGCGCGACATCAGCTCAGCGATCCAGCGCCGGGCCCGCTCCGCATCGGCGAAGGGCAGGTCTTTTTGTTCACCACCGCCTACCAGCCGCAGCCGGCAAGCCCCCTGGCTCTCCTCGGTGAGGGGCGCTTCCCCCGAGCCCAGCGATAGCAGCTCAACCAACTCGAGCTGTTTGATCACAAAAAAGTCGTCCTGCTTGAGCTGGCCGGCTTCGAAGGAGCACCAGCTGAGCAGCCCATCCACTAGCCGGGCGCCGCCGCAGCTGTCGAGCTTGGCCAGCTCCGAGCCCTCGGCCCATTCCCGAAACAGCCGCTGCCGCCGCCGCTCGAGCCAGCCCAAGGCGGTGAGCAGCACGAACACCAGGAGCAATGGCAGCCACAGCAGCCCGTGACTCATGCCGAAGGGCCTCCGTTGGAAACTTGCTGATGCCATTCTCGGGCCCCTTCGATCAATTCGCGCACCAAGGTGGGCAGGGTCACACCCGTGGCGGCCCAGAGCATCGGGTACATGCTTTGGCTGGTGAAGCCCGGCAGGGTGTTGATCTCGTTGAGCCACAGCTCGCCACTGGCCTCGCTGTAGAAGAAGTCAACCCGCGAAAGCCCCATGGCTCCGACTGCCTGGCAAGCCTCGATCGCCATGGCTCGGGCCCGCTCTGCCACTGCCTCGGGCACCAGCGCCGGGATCACGGTGTGGCTTTTGCCCTCGCTGTATTTGGTGTCGTAGTCGTACCAGTCGGCGTCGAAGCAGATTTCGCCCAGTACCGAGGCCTGCAGGGGCTGGTGGCCTCCGCCTCGCACCGCGCATTCCAATTCCCGGGCCGTCACCCCCTGCTCCACCACCAGGCGGGGATCAAGGGCGGCGGCGAGCTTCAGCCCGGCCCGCAGGCTGGCCCGATCGGTGGCCTTGCTGATGCCCACTGAGGAGCCGAGGTTGGCCGGTTTCACGAAGCAGGGATAGCCGAGCTGGCTCTCCAGCTGTTCGAGCAGGGCTGTGTCGTCTCGCGCCACCGAGCTGGCTGAAACGCAGGCGTAGGGCACCTGGGGCAGGCCGGCGGCGGCGAAGGCGGCCTTCATCGCCTGCTTGTCCATGCCTACCGCCGAGCCCAGCACGCCCGAACCCACATAGGGGACTTGCATCAAGGTGAACAGCCCCTGGATGGTGCCGTCTTCGCCGTTGGGGCCATGCAGCACCGGCAGCCACACATCGATCTCCAAGGCACCGGCCGGCAAGCCCCGGAATCCAGGTGGCGGCAGCGGTTGGGGTAGCTGCTCGAGCTGGGCCGGGATGCCCTGACGCAGCACTGCCTCGGCCAGCTCAGCTCCCCACCAGCGCCCCTCGGGATCGATGTAGAAGCAATTCAGCTCATATAGCGACGCGTTTTCGGCATCCCGCACGGCGGCAGCAACCGTGGCGGCGGAGCGGATTGAGACGGAGTGTTCGCCGGAGGCTCCCCCAAAGATCAGGCCAACGGCGATGGGGGTGGGAGTCATGCCAGCCGGGAAGCGACCCAGGGGTCCCAAAACTCAGGCCAGTTTGCCGCTCAAGGAGAAGGCGCGCACCTCTTCGATTTGCACCGTCACTAGGTCGCCCGGTTTGATCGTGGTGCCATCGGGGTTTTGGCCGGGGAAAAAGGTGAGCCGGTTGGTGCGGGTGCGGCCCATCACCTGGGTTGAGTCTTTGGGATTGCTGCTTTCCACCAGGATCTCCTCGTAGCGGCCGGCGTAGCGGGCGCTGCGCTGCTGCGCGGTGCGCTCCACCAGGGCGTTGAGCTCCTGCAAGCGCTCCACCTTCACAGCCTCGCTGAGCTGGTTTGGCCAGTCTGCGGCTGGGGTGTTGGGTCGCGGCGAGTAGGCGGCGGTATTCACCAGGTCAAAACCGATCTCCTCAATCAGGGCCAGGGTGCGGCGGTATTGGGCGTCGGTTTCGCCAGGGAAGGCCACGATCACATCGGCACTGATCGAGGCATCGGGCATGCGCTCGCGGATGCGTTCAACGATGCGGCGATAACGATCCACGGTGTAGCCGCGGGCCATGGCTTTGAGCACGTCGTCGTCGCCGCTTTGGAAGGGCACGTGGAAGTGCTCGCAGACCTTGGGCAGGTCGGCGCAGGCGTCGATCAGCCGCTCGGTGAAATAGCGCGGGTGGCTGGTGGCGAAGCGAATCCGCTCAATTCCCGCCACGCCGTGGACGTGGTGGAGCAGGTCGGTGAGGGTGTGGGCGCGGCGGCCCTCCGGTGTGATGCCGGGCAGGTCGCGGCCGTAGGCATCAATGTTCTGGCCCAGCAGGGTGATCTCCTTGAAGCCGCGTGCAGCCAGACCCTGCATTTCCAGCTTGATTGCTTCGGGCAGCCGCGACTGCTCTTGTCCTCGCACCGAGGGCACTACGCAATAGGTGCAGCGCTCATTGCAGCCGTAGATCACATTCACCCAGCCGCACACCTGGCTGTCGCGGCGGGCGGTGGTGATGTCTTCGAGGATGTGGTGCTCGCCGGTGGCCAGCACCTGCTGACCCTGCTCCACCTGAGCCAGCAGGGTTTCGAGCCGATTGGCGTGCTGGGGGCCCATCACCAGATCCAGCTCGGGCACCCGCCGCAGCAAAGATTCGCCCTCCTGCTGGGCCACACAGCCCGCTACCACCAGGGTGAGGTTGGGGTTCGTGCGCTTGCGTTGGGCCTGGCGGCCCAGGTAGCTGTAAACCTTCTGCTCAGCGCTATCGCGAATCGTGCAAGTGTTGTAGAGCACCAGATCGGCGCTGTGTTCGTCTACGCCGGCCCGGTAGCCCATGGCTTCGAGGATCCCGGCCATGCGCTCGGAATCCGCCTTGTTCATCTGGCAGCCAAAGGTGGTGATCCAGTAGCTGCCGCGCTGCGCCTGTGTCGCCGTCATCTATCCAGTTTCCCGCATCGAGTTGCCGCTCCGCAGGCTGCTAGCCATGGCATGGTGGATTGAGGCGGCGCCGGGAAGCGGGCCATGGAATTGAGCCTGCAGCGCGTCTGCCTAACCAAGGCCGTGCCCCTGGCGATCAGTCGCGGCACCACGGCGGCGGCGGAGCACCTACTGGTGCAGATCGAGCACGACGGCATTAGCGGTATCGGCGAGACCGGCGGCTTTGAAACCGGCCATCGCGCCTACGCCACCGAGGCCATTGCGGCGGAGTTGGACGCTCTCGCTCCCCAGCTCTCGGGGTTGTCTCCCGAGCCGCTGCAGGCCTTGGAGCCCCTGCTGGCCCAGCTCTCGCCGCCGGCCCGTTGCGGTCTGGATCTGGCCCTGCACGACTGGTGGGGCAAAAGGTTGAATCAGCCGCTGCACCGGCTCTGGGGCCTGGATCCAGGCGCCTGTGTCGCCACCAGTGTGACCCTCGGCTTAGGCCCTCCTGAGGCTGTTCTGGCGCGGCTCGAGCGCTGGTGGCTGCAGCTGCCCGCCAGCCGCATCAAGCTCAAGCTGGGCAGTCCCGCCGGCATCGCCCATGACCTAGCCCTGCTGGAGGTGGTAGCGGTCGCCCTTGAGCAGCGGCGCCAGCAGACCGGCAGCGCCTGTGAGCTGCAGGTGGATGCCAACGGCGGCTGGGATTTGGCTAGGGCACAAACCATGCTCGAACCACTGGAGAGAGCCCATGTGGTGTTGCTGGAGCAGCCCCTGGCGCCGCTGCTGGATCCGGAGCTGGATACCGCCGGCTTTGCAGCCCTGCACGGGCTTTGCCCCCTGCCCCTGGTGGCCGATGAGAGTTGTTGGCAGCTGGCCGATCTGCTGCGGCTAGCCCCCCACGTAGACGGCATCAACATCAAGCTGCCCAAAAGCGGTGGCCTCAGCGAGGCCCTGCTGCTGGCCCAGACGGCCGGCCGCTTGGGACTGGGGGTGATGCTTGGTTGCTATTCCGATGGGGCGTTGCTCAATGGCGCCGCCGCCCAGCTGCTGCCCCTGGTGACCTGGCCCGATCTCGATAGTCATCTCAACCTGGTGGACGACCCCTTCACCGGACTGGCCCTGGATGGCGACGTGCTGCTCCCGCCATCGGGTCCCGGCTTGGGCATCGCCCTGGGGCCGGCACGATGTTGAGCCATGCAGCTCCGATCGTGCTGCTGCTCCACGGCGGCCTCGACGACCTCAGCGGCAAGACCGGCTTGGCGATGTTGCGTTACCGCACCGGGCCGATCGTGGCGGTGATCGATCCGGCTTTCGCTGGCTCTGACCTGCTCCAGGTGAGCGGCATCGACCGGGCTGTGCCAGTGGTGGCCGACATGGCGGCGGCCCTGGCCTACGGCCCCGCGGTGGCGGTGGTGGGGCTGGCCCCCTCCGGCGGCCGCCTACCTAAGCCAATGCGGGCCGACCTGCTGGTGGCGCTGCAGGCGGGGCTGAGCCTGGCCAGTGGCCTGCACAGCCGCCTCGGTGATGATCCCGAGCTAGCTGCCGCCTGCAGCCGCCCAGGCCAGTGGATCTGGGACCTGCGCCAGGAGCCTGCGGGGCTGGAGGTAGCCGCGGCGCGGGCCGCATCCCTGCCCTGCCGGCGCTTGCTGGCTGTGGGTTCGGATATGGCAGTTGGAAAGATGAGTGCCTGCCTGGAGTTGCAGGCTGAGGCCAGGCGCTGCGGCCTCGATGCCCGCTTTGTGGGCACGGGCCAGGCGGGAATCCTGATCAGCGGCCAGGGCGTGGCCCTCGATGCGGTGCGAGTCGATTACGCCGCCGGCGCCGTCGAGGCGGCCGTGCTGGCGGCGGCGGCGGGGGCAGCACCGGAGGCGTTGTTACTGGTGGAGGGCCAGGGTTCTCTCTGTCATCCGGGTTCCAGCGCCACCTTGCCCCTGCTGCGGGGCAGCCAGCCCACTGATTTGCTGCTGGTACACCGCGCCGGCCAGAGCCACGTGCGCACTCGGCCAGGGGAGGCGCAGGTGGCGATCCCGCCCCTGCCGGAGCTGATTACGGCGCTGGAAACCCTGGCGGCCTTGGGGCGGCCCGATGGCCTGCGGCCGCGGGTTCGTGCCGTGGCGCTGAACACCGCCCGGCTGGATGCCGCTGCAGCTCAGCTCGCTGTTGCCGCCACCGCGGCCGAGATCGGCTTGCCCTGCGTCGATCCGGTGCGGGAAGGGGCTGGGATCTTGCTGCAGGCGCTGCAGTAAGCCACAAAAAAGCCGCCCCAAAAGTGGTTGGGACGGCTTGGTAATCAAGGGCGAGCGAGGGGATTCGAACCCCCGGATGGCGGCACCACAAGCCGCTGCCTTAACCGCTTGGCGACGCCCGCCGTGACTGGGCCAATGTAGCAAGTTGTCGCCTGTCAAGGCCCCTCAACAGTTGCGGCAGCCTTCTCAACTATTGCTACCGCAGATGAGTTGAGAAAACGGTGTCAACGTGGATCTACTTGCGATAAAGCACCGCTTGCTCCGCCGTTTGGACGCCCCGACCCGCTTCCCCTGGGCCCCTGGCCTGACCGTGATCGCCTTGGCTAGCGGCGGTCTTGCCCTCATCAATCCATCCACCGACGACTTTCGTGGCTTCGCCGGGGAGCGCATGGTGGAAGAGATCAGCAAGGATCTCTGCGGCGATGGCGGCTTGCCGGTGCTGATGCGGATGGCGATTCACAATTGTGCGGAGTTAGTACAGGCCCAGCGAGGGGCCTTGGCTGCCGTGGTGGTCAGCCACACCCGTCGCCGCAACTTCGGTGTGTTCAGTGTTTTCGATAGTGAGCTGGGCGGCCAATCGCTGCTGGGCTGGCGGGTGCCGCGCTTTCGCTCCACCGTGGTGGGTGTGGCCGGTCAATTTGTGTTGATCAGCGCCGCCACTGAGCGTTTCGATAGCCCCTAGTGAGATTCTTGCTGCTGTGAGCTCCGTTGCCCTGACCGGCCCCCTTGAGCTACGCCTGCCGAGGGGTCTGCTGGATCCGCACCTGGGCGGAGCTGGGTTTTGCGCCGATGCCGATGGCCTGGTGCCCCTGCGCATCGGTTTCGAGGCGGGCCAGATCGCGGCGATTTCGCCCCTGCCTGCCCAGGCTTTAGCGGCAGCCAACCTGCCCCTGGCCTTCACGCCCTTGGTGGAGCCGCATGCGCACCTGGACAAGGCCTTCAGCGGCGCTGCCTTCCCTAATCGCGAGGGCACAATGGCGGCGGCCCTGGCTGCCAACCAACGCGAATACGGCCAGCGCAGCGCCGAGCAGGTGGCCGAGCGAGCCGAGCGGGCCTTGGATCGGGCCTGGCGCAACGGTGTGCGGGCGATCCGCAGTCACATCGACAGTGTGGGGGCTGGGGCCGAGCCCAGTTGGGAGGCCCTGCTGGCGGCCCGTCAGCGCTGGCGGGGTCGGCTGGAGTTGCAGCTGGTCGCTCTGGCACCGATGGCCCATTGGCTCACTGCCGAGGGGGAATCCCTAGCCCGGCGGGTGGCCGCCGGCCAGGGGCTTTTGGGCGGGGTGATCGGTCCGCCATATGGGCAGGGCGCCGCTCACCGCAGC
>CAZKER010000112.1:0-6772 GCA_964551845.1 uncultured Cyanobium sp. | reverse complement strand
ACTGCTTGAGGCGGATGTAGCCAACCTTCACGCCATCGGCGCTGGTGTTGATCTGGTGATCGACGGCGTGGAGCTCGATGCGCTCCCTAATGAGGGGAAACTCCAGGGTCTGGGCCTTGCGCTTAAGGGTGAGGGTCACCGAGGTGCCTGCCTGGCCGCGAATCAGTTTGACTGCGTCCTCGGTGCTCATGCCCTTGGTCGACTTGCCGTCGATCGCCACAATCACGTCCTTGGGCTGAACGCCAGCCCGCGATGCCGGCGAACCTTCGATCGGTGACACCACCACCAGACTTTTTGTTTCCTTGTCCAGGCTCAGCTGAATACCCACCCCGGAGAGCTCTCCGGAAGTGTCGATCTGCATCTCCTTGAATTCCCGTGGATCTAGGAAACGGGTGTAGGGATCATCGAGGCTGCCAAGCATGCCCCGGATCGCTTCATAAGCTTCCTTGGGGCTGCCATAGCTTTTAGCCAACACGTCGCGGCGCAGGCTGCGCCATTGCTCCGGCTTGTATTTGCCGTTTATATCCAGGTAGTCGCGGAAGACAATCTGCCAGGTCTGATCGATCACCTCCTTGGGGCTATCGCTGATGCGAGAGGAGCCACCGGGAGGAGTCACCACCTCCCTGGCCACAACTGCCGTGGCCGCACAAGCACCAATGCCAACTAGCACTAGCAGGCTGGTGCGGGGGCTGGCCATCATGGAAAGCCGTGGCGGCGCGGGAAACGTCTCCTCAAACTAGCGCCGCGAACTGGTGTTAAACGGGGCGGGTTACCGCAAGTGAGCGGACGCTCAGGGATCAACCCAGCGACCGTCCTCCTTAATCAGGGCAATCAAAGCTGCCACCCCCTCTGCCTCAGGCACCCGCCGGATCTCATCGCGGCCGCGATACAGGGAAATGATGCCTGGGGTCTTGCCCACGTAGCCGTAATCAGCGTCGGCCATCTCGCCGGGTCCGTTAACAATGCAACCCATCACGGCGATATCGAGGCCGGTGAGATGGGCTGTGGAATTGCGAACCTTATGCAGCACCTCCTCGAGGTTGAAAAGGGTGCGACCACAGCTGGGGCAAGCCACATACTCAACCATCGTCTTGCGCAGCCCCAGAGCTTGCAGGATCGAGTAGCAAACAGGAATCTCCCTCTCCGGAGCCTCGGTTAGGGACACCCGGATCGTGTCTCCCAGCCCCTCGGCCAGCAGGGGCGCAATACCGGCAGTGCTTTTGATGCGGCCGTAGTCGCCGTCGCCAGCCTCGGTGACGCCCAAATGCAGGGGGTAGGGGAACCCCTCTGCATCCATGCGGTCGGCCATCATCCTGTAGGCGGCCATCATCACCGGTGCCCGCGAGGCCTTCATCGACACCACGATGTTGTGGAAGTCGAGCCGGTCGCAGATGCGGATGAATTCCATGGCGCTCTCCACCATGCCCAGAGGGGTATCGCCGTAGCTGAACAGCATCCGCTCAGCCAGCGAGCCATGGTTGACACCAATGCGCAGGGCTTTGTCTTGCTGCTTGAGCAGTTGCACCAACGGTTCAAATGTTTCAGAGATCCGCTCACCGATGGCAGCGACCTCCTCGGGGCTGAATTCAGTGCGGTTGGGATCGGGCTTGTCGAATACAAACAACCCGGGGTTGATCCGCACCTTGTCAACGTGCTGGGCCACCTCCAGGGCGATCTTCATGCCGTTGTGGTGGACGTCAGCCACCAACGGCACCGGCTGATAGGTGTCTTCCAGCCGCTGGCGAATCTCTTTAACGGCCTTGGCATGAGCCAGGGATGGCACCGTGAGTCGCACAATTTCACAACCGACTTCGTGCAGCCTCCGGATGCCGGCGGTGGCCCCCTTGATGTCAAGGGTGTCCTCGTTGATCATCGACTGCACCGCCACCGGGTGGTCGCTGCCGATCCAAATGCTGCCCACCCGCACGCTGCGGGTCTGGCGCCGGTGAATCTGGGTGTCGTAGCGGGCCAGGGTGCCGGTCATGACTGGGTGACTATGGGGGCCAGGAAGCGCAAAGCCTGTCACAACATCTCCGCCTCTGACGGGTCGAGCAGATAACGGCGCACCTGGAGAAGATCTGTAGCTGTAAGCGCGCGCGGAGACCCTTCCACCTCCGAGTTGAAGCGCAGCAGATAGGAGGGGTGCAGGATCGGCATTAGGCGCCGGCCGCAAAGAATTTCGATTTCACTGGAGTGCCATTGGCCCCGCAGTCTGGTGATGCCGCCCTTAATGCCAAGCACCCCCTCCAGCGCCGTGGCGCCCACCAGCAGGATCACTGCCGGATTCACCAGAGCGATCTGCCGCTCGAGCCAGGGGCGGCAGGCAGTCATCTCAACGGGCTTGGGCTTGCGGTTGCCGGGTGGGCGGCACTTCACCACATTGCAAACGTAGGCATCGCGGTTGCTGTCGAGCCCAGCAGCGGCCAGGAGCTGGTCGAGCAGCTGGCCGGAGCGCCCTACAAAAGGCAAACCAGCGCTGTCTTCCTGCGCGCCGGGCCCCTCGCCGATCAGCATCAGCCGGGCTGCCGGGTTGCCGCGGCTCACCACCACCTGCTGTCGCTCCTGGACCAGACCGCAGCGGCGACAGGCTGCGCAATCGAGCCGCAACTGCTCCAGGGAATCGAACGGTGCAGGCGGGGATGTCGTCACGGCAAAACCATCAACGTGTAACTAGCTGGCCGTTTCGTGCCGTTTCGAACCGTACGCGGCAAATCCGTAAGGCAGGATGCCAGCCAGTGCTGATGCCGCGCGTCCCGATGCCGGACACAGGGATGACCGCCGCGCCCAACACCACTCCTGCCCTCTCGGCCCGGGCCCGGGCCCTCCAGCCCTCCCTCACCCTGGCAATTGCCGCCCGCGCCAAGGCCCTCAAGGCCGACGGTCAGGACATCTGCAGCCTCAGCGCCGGCGAACCCGATTTCGACACCCCGGCCTTCATCCGCCAGGCCGCCGCCGCTGCTTTGGAGGCTGGCCACACCCGCTACGGACCCGCCGCCGGCGAGCCTGCCCTACGCCAAGCGATTGCCGCCAAGCTCAGCTCCGAAAACGGCGTGACCACCACCTCCCAGCAGGTGCTGGTCACCAACGGCGGCAAGCAGGCGCTCTACAACCTGTTCCAGGTACTGCTGGGGCCCGGCGACGAGCTGCTGCTGCCGGCGCCCTACTGGCTCAGCTACCCCGAGATCGCCCAGCTAGCCGGCGCCTCGGTGACCCTGCTGCCTAACTTGGCTGCCCAGGGCTTCCGGCTTGATCTGGCCCAACTGGAGGCAGCCATCACTCCAGCCAGCAAGTTGCTGGTGCTCAACAGCCCCGGCAATCCCACCGGCATGGTGTTTAGCCGGCCGGAGCTCGAGGCGATTGCCGCTGTGCTCCGCCGCCATCCCCAGGTAGCCGTGGTGTGCGATGAGATCTACGAATTCCTGCTGGCCCCCGGCCACACCCACCACAGCTTTGCCGCCGTGGCACCAGACCTGGCCAATCGCGTCTTCACGGTGAATGGTTTCGCCAAGGGCTGGGCCATGACCGGCTGGCGCATCGGCTGGCTGGCCGGCCCCCAACCGGTGATTGCCGCCGCCAGCGCCCTGCAGAGCCAGAGCACGAGCAACGTTTGCAGTTTTGCCCAGTTCGGCGCCTTGGCCGCCATCGAAGCTCCCCGCGACTGCGTACTTGCAATGGCGTCCCAGTTCAATGAGCGCCGCAGCCTGCTCAGCGCGGGGCTGATGGCCATCGAAGGATTGAAACTTTTGCCCCCGGAGGGAGCGTTTTACGCCTTCCCGGATATCAGCGGCTTTGGCCTGGACTCAATGACCCTGTGCAACCGGCTGCTCGATGAGGTGGGCCTAGCGGTGGTGCCCGGAGTTGCCTTCGGCGACGACCGCTGCATCCGGCTTTCTTGCGCTGCCGGGCCTGCCACGATTGAGGATGGCCTGGCGCGCCTGCAGCGCTTCCTGGCTGCCCTCTGATCCTCACCCTTTCTCATGCCCATCCGAGAACGTTGGACCGCCGCTGTGGCGGGGCTTTGCCTGGCCCTGCTACCGGCGGTCATCCCCGCCGTGCCCGCCTCCCTGCTGCCGGCGGCCGAAGCCCAGCAGGTGCTGCGCATCGGTGCCATCCCCGACCAGAACCCTGAAAAGCTGAACCGCCTTTACGGCTTGGTAGCCGATGAGCTCAGCCAGCAACTAGGGGTAAAGGTCACCTACGTACCCGTTACCGATTACGCAGCTGCGGTCAGCGCCTTTCGCACTGGCAGTCTCGACCTGGTGTGGTTTGGCGGTCTCACCGGTGTGCAGGCCAGCTTGCAGAAACCCGGCGCTCAGATGCTTGCCCAGCGAGACATCGACGCTCAGTTCTACACCGTGTTTATTGCCAATGCCCGCAGCGGCCTCAAGCCGATCCAGAACCAGAAGGGGCTAGTTGCCCTCAAAGGCAAGCGCTTCACCTTTGGCTCGGAAAGCTCCACCTCTGGCCGGCTTATGCCCCAGTACTTCCTCGGTCAGGCCGGCGTCAAGCTGACTGATTTTGCCGGCGGAGCCCCCGGCTTCAGTGGCAGCCACGACGCCACCATCGCCCTGGTGCAGAGCGGCACCTATGACGCCGGCGCCGTCAACGAGCAGGTGTGGAAAAGCAGCTTGCGCACTGGCAAGGCAAATCGCACCAAGGTGGTGCAGATCTGGCGCACCCCCAGCTACCCCGACTACCTCTGGCTGGGCCAGCCCAACCTCGATCAACGCTTTGGTAAGGGATTCAGCGCCAAGTTGCGCCAATCGATCACCAGCTGGCGATCCACGGATCCGGAGCAGAAACAGATCCTCGGCCTGTTTGGTGCCCAGCAATTCACCACGGTGAAGCCTGGCGAATACAAGCTGATTGAGCAGGTAGGACGCCAGATCGGCAAAATCCGCTGACACGAGCCGACGGTTGGGTCCAGCAGCATCCAGAATCGTTTCTCCAGCGCCTCCGATCCGTGGTCTGGTTGATTGATCTGGTATTGCTGCTGGCCGGCCTGGTGCTTTGGATCCGGGCCAGTAACGAAGGCGATGAGGCATGGTCGCTGTTCTTGCGCAGCATCGCCCTTCTGGATCTGGCCTTCATCGCCTTCGGCAACGGCCAGCTGCTGATCGAAATTCCCGTGTTCGCCCTGGCCCTCGCCCTGCCCTCGGCTGCCAGCCTGGACCGGCGACGCACCTGAAACGTCAATGAATCCTCGCGGCCCTGATTTGATCGAGGTGTCCCTGGTGGCACTGATCCTGGCGCTGATTGTCTACCGCCTCACCCTGGCCTGAAGGGCACTCAGGTTGGGATGGCGGTTTCAAGTAAGTAGCAGGTGATCTACAAACTGGTGCCAGGTGAGGCCATCGGGAGACAGGGCGAAGATGAACTGCTCCTCTTCAGTGTTTAGGGGACGCTCGCCCACACTGCGCAACAGACGCCTGAGCTCGGACGGATCGAGCCGATCATTGCCGTTGGCGTCCACCGGCATCAGGTAGGTAAGCAGCCGACCCTCCCCCTGGCGCAAGCGCTGCAGCCGAAGCATCAGCTCACCAAACTCCTCAGCATCCACCCGGCCATCCCCATCCAGGTCCATAACCTGCAGCACATCGGCAAGCTGGGCTGCCAATGTGCCGCGCTCTCCGGATTCCTGGGGATCAATCCGCAGACCTTCAAGCAGCTCAGCCGCACTGATCGCCCCATCGCCGTCTTGATCTAGGCGCTGAAACAACGCCGACATTTTTTGACGCACCTTCGCCGGAACCCGTCCAGCCAAAAAAGCGCGGCGTTGGCCGCTGATGGCCAGGTGCAGGTTTTGACGAAAATCGGCAAGCAGGGTGCGGGCCAACACAAAGCGCTGGCGATGCTCCTCCGGGGTCAAGATGGCGTGGAGCGAAACCGGAATCAGAGCCGGCAAGGCACTACGCACCAGCAGCTGAATCACCCAGGTGGCAAGCACAAAAGCCAAGGTGAGCGAAGGCCAGCCCTGAGCTGGAGACAGGCTCCAACCGCACTGGATCAGGCTCGCCAAAGCCGCACCTCCCAGACCCACCGCCAAGCTTGCCCAGCTGGGGGCGTAAAAAATCCCCCCCAAGGCAACCGCCACCAGCAAGCCGTTGTATCCCCAGAGGCCCTGGGCGATCGCCTCCAAGGGGGCATCGAGCAGAAGGGCGGTTGCCATGCCAACCAGGGCACCAAGCAAACCCAGTCCCGCCGCAAGGGGGCTGGCGAGGGCTGTGGCAACTAGCACCAGCAGGCCACTCCAGGGGTTGGAGCAGAGAAAAACCTGACCCGCGGATCGGAGCAGCCCATGGGTGAGAGCCTGCGAGGTGCTGGCCAGCTCGGGCATCGGGACCGGTTCGGCCAGCGCCAATGCCGCCCCCGGCGCATGGGAGGCCAATCCCAGCAAGCCCCACGTCACAAGAACGAACGGCAGGGTGAGTGGCGGCAGTCCGAGAGAACGGTGGATTCCCCTGCCCAGCCCCTCAAGCAGCAAGGTGGTCAGCGCACCACCAAGCAGCACCAAAGCAGCCCAAATCAGGCTGGAGAGGGGGCGATCGAACTGGGCGAAATTGGCGACGGCGCAGCCCACCAAGGCGCCGTTGAAGCCGTAGATGCCCTCGCTCCGCAACCCCTCCGCCAAGCCGAGGAGCCGGGCTGTGCCGTGGGAAGCTGCGGTTCCCAGCAGGGCAAGTAGGGCACACCAAGGCGACTGCACCAGGAAGGCGAGCAGCAACACCAGCCCACTGAGGGGATTGTTGATGAAGATCACCTGGGCCAAGCC
>CAZKER010000111.1:0-4773 GCA_964551845.1 uncultured Cyanobium sp. | reverse complement strand
AACACCACCCCAGCGCCGCGCTGCTCCAGCAGGGCATTGGTGGCCACGGTTGTGCCGAGCCGCACCTCCCGTACCAATCCCAGGGGCAGGGGGCTGCCGGCCATAACGCCGGGCTCCCGACTCAGCAGCGCACCTATCGCCCGCACGGCCGGGTCGCCCGAGCACTCTGGCTGCACCGACAGCACCTTGCGCACCAGCAGCTCGCCAGCAGGGCTGCATCCCACCACATCTGTGAAGGTGCCACCGCGATCAACCCAGAACCGCCAACCGGAGGCGGGACAGACTGGCTGCACCGGCTCAGCGGTAGTTCTCAAACTGCAAGGGCACTTCCACCTCTTGGGCCTTGAGGAGGGTGATCGCCTGCTGCAGATCGTCCTTGTTTTTGCCGGTGATCCGCAGGCTGTCGCCCTGGATTGAAACGGTCACCTTTTTGAGCTCATCACGCACGGTTTTGCTCAGCTGCTTGGCCAGCTCAGAGCTCAGCCCTTTGCGCAGTTTCACCACCTGCTTGACCCGGTTGCCCCCCACGGGCTCGGGGCTCTGGAAGTCAAAAATCTTCAGCGAGAGGTTGCGCTTGGTTGCCTTCTGGCGCAACACGTCCTCCACGGCCTGGAGGGTCATGTCGCTGGCGGTGGTGATGGTGAGGCTCGTCTCCTCCACATCGATTTCGGTGTTGGAATCCTTGAGGTCGTAGCGGGTGCCCACGTCGCGGCGCACCTGATCGATTGTGTTGACGAGCTCCTGGCGATCGAAATCGCTCACCACATCGAAGGAATAGGTGTCGGCCATCGGAACGGGAGCTGAGAATCAGCACAATCGTTTCAGGAGCCTAGAAAAGAACCTCCGACTCGGTGCTCCCCCGGCCAGCAGGCTCGGCCAGCACCGCCGGCAGATCGAAACACAAGCCCCCCCCAAGAGAGCCCTGGCTTGGTAGCAACCGCTACCTGTTGCCATGTGGGAGTGTGATCACTGTGGCCGAAAAGCCGCGAGTGCTCCATGGACCGCATGCAAGCGCTCTACGCGAGGGCCTCACGCAACGGCGCCGTAACCACCGCAAGCCTGCACCATCACCTGCTGGCCAGTGGCTTGCAGGCCGACGACGGCCGGCTAGCGCAAACGTTTCAGCAGCTCAACAAGCTCGGCGACGGGCCCCTCAGCCTCGAGGCCTTCTCCGCCCTGGTGGGTCCCGAGCTGCTGATGGTGTCGCGCGCACTCCACCAGCATCTGGTTATTCCAGAATGGCAGGACTTCCTCCAGGACATTGACTACCTCTTCCAACGGGTGTCAGCCAACCGGGGTGGCGCCAACGCCGATTACATTCCAATCCTGAGGGATGCAGACCCCGAGCGCTGGGGTGTCGCGATCTGTTCTGTAGACGGACAGAGGCTGGCCTTCGGCGATGTGGATGTGCACCACTCGATCCAGTCGGTATCGAAGCCGATCACCTACGCCTTCGCCCTCAGCCGGGAAGGCCCCGAGTTCACCCACCGGCACGTGGGGGTGGAGCCCTCCGGCCTTCCCTTCAATGACCTCAGCCTACTGGCAGACCACAGGCCCTTCAATCCGAATGTGAATGCCGGCGCGATCATGACAGCCGGCCTGGTGACCTCCGGATTTCCCGAGCGCGATGCCCGGGAGATCACAGGCCAGCTCATGGACCTGTGGGCGGAGCTGTGCGGCCACTGTGGACCGGTGCGCTTCAGTGAAATCACGATGGAATCGGAGCGGGCCACGGCCAATACGAACTTCGCCATCGCCTATCTGCTACAGGGCGGCATCGGCCTGCCCCGGGGAGTGGATCTCCAGAAAATGCTGGATGTCTACTTCTCCTGTTGCAGCATCGAGATGACCGCCCGGATGCTTTCGGTAGCAGCCGCCACCCTGGCCAATGGGGGCGTCTGCCCGATCACGGGACGCCAGGTGCTCTCCACTGAGATCGTGAAGCGCACCCTGGCGATCATGCAGACCTCGGGCCTGTACGACAACGCCGGCGTGTTCACCCTGGAGGTGGGGCTGCCGGCCAAATCGGGCGTGGCTGGATCGGTCCTGGTGGTGGCTCCCAACCTGCTAGGCCTGGCCACCTTCTCACCACGGCTCGATTCCTTCGGAAATTCAGTGCGGGGCATTGCCCTCTGCAAGGAACTGGGGGAGCGCTTCCACCTGCACATGTACGACAACCTCTCGGGAGGCCACTCCGGCGGCAAGCGCGACCCGCGAGCTTCCCGCCAACGAAAGCACCAGGACCTCTCCGATCTGCGCTGGGGAATCTTGTATGGCGACACCAAAGCGCTGCTGGTGCGGGATCTGATCCTTCACTGCATCGTGGACATCAGCCTCGCCGATGGGGAGCTGGAGGCCTCCGAGCTGGCTGTGATGGAAAGGATCTATCAAGAGCTGATGGAAACCCCTGCCGAGCCCGGCGCCTTCGAAGCACTGGCCAAGGCCCGCAGCCTCCCGGATCAGCAGCCCGCCGCCCCTTTCGAGCGCTTGATCGCAGAACTATCCGAGCAGCGCAACCACATCGACGACAAAGCCCGCCTGATCATTCTTGAAACGTCCTTTCAGGTGGCCTGCGCCGATGGAATGATCGAAGCGCAAGAGCAGGAGCAACTGCACGCCATCGCCAGGGCGCTGGGCATCAACGAAGGGGTTGTGCAGCTCGAAATCAACGCCTTTGAGCGTGCCCACCACCGGGGCGAAACCTAGGCTGGGGCGCAGCTTGCAGCGGCCATGCCAATCTCCCCCCAACTTGCCCCTTTCGCCTGGTCGTTGCTGCTGGCAGCTGGCGTGGTCGTGTTCAGCACGGTGCCTCTAGGGGCCGCCCGCTCCCAGGCCAATTTCCAGATGGCCGACCTGGCCGCACCCCGAGCGATGTTCGAGCGGCTGCCGGCCTGGGGCAAGCGGGCCGCCTGGGCACACCAAAACTGCTTTGAGGCCTTCACCCTGCATGCTCCGGCAGCCCTGCTGTGCTTACTGGCGGGGGTGACCAGCCCGGTAGCCATCGCCGCGGCCTGGATCCATCCCCTGCTGCGTCTGGCCTACATCGGTATGTACGTGGGCAACGTGCCGCCGCTACGCGGCCTGTGCTGGGCAGGTGCCCTCACCTGCACAGGCATCCTCTACGTGGAGGGGCTGCAGGCCCTGATCGGATGACAACGGCAGCCCCCCGACCTAAACCGGGGGCTGAATGCAGCCACCACCGATGAGCCGAGGGGTTGGACGGAGCAGAAGAACTTCAGGGCGCTGGAGCAGCAGCATGGCCCTAGTCACAACAGCCTTGCTGGCAGTGGCCACAACGCCCCTGCCGACTCTCTCCGCGGAGGCCAATCCGCCCCACGGGGGCAGCAACCAAGGCACCAAGCACCCGGATCACTGGAAGCGCGATTCCAACCGCTGGCACAGCACCCGCTGGAATCGCAACGAGCAGCACAACCACTGGAACCGTCCGGTGGACTATCGCCGGCAGCATCCCGGCTGGGCTCGCCACGACTGGCAGCGGCACCGGCCCTGGAAGCACGGCTGGTATGGACGGGGCTGGTACGGGGGAGCTCCCTCCTGGGGATGGTGGGGCCCCCAGGCCACGGCCTGGGGCATCACCGGCCTGGCCACCGCCGCCACGATCAACACAGCGGTGAGCTCCGCCATCGAGGCGAAGCAGACCACGATCGTGGTCCCGGACAGCACCTACCGGCTGGATTACGGTTCCCTGAAGGCACCGAACGACCACGTGGTGACCTTCGTGGTCGACCGTGACGGCCGCAGTTTCAGCATGGATGCAGACTGCGCCGATGGCGAGCTGAACGGCTACGCCCCCACGAACGCTGCCGAAGCCCAGTTGCTCAATGCGGCCTGCCAGGTGGCCTTCGGCAGTCCCTGAATAACCTCGACTGAGCTTCTCAGCTGAGAAGTTCAGTCGAAGAACATCACGCTCACCACCTTGCCCATGTCCTCGGCGACGCGGCAGCTGGCCAGCAAGGTTTCGCTGTCGTGAAAGGCATAACAGATCAGTTGGTCGCAGCGGCTGATGATGTCTTGGTTGCAGAGGCTGCTGGCCATCGGCAGGGGAAGTTCATCGTGCTCTGGCTTCTCCACCAAGTGCAGCACACGCTCCAATTGATCGCGCGATTCTCCCGGCTGGCGATCAAGGCTCTGGGGCAACAACACGGTGAGTCGAGCCGGATCAATCTCCAAAACGCTACGGATCACCGCCGCATTGACTCCCTGGGATCCGGAGGTGACCAAATTGTGTCCCTCCTGGGCCAGGGAGCGGGCAACTAATTCGACCAGATGGATCGAGACCACGGGCACGTGGCGACTGCCCAAAATTGCAATTCGACGCTTGCCGCGGTCCTGGAGCATCGCCAGTTCCTGGGCCAAGGTGTCGATCCGATCGAGCGACGGAAGATCAAGGGACCGCGACACCAGTAGCCACCTGCCAGTCCAATGAAACTAGCAGCGTTATTTCATTACCGCGGGCAACTGCAACCGAGCAAACAGGCGCTCGAAATTGCAATGCTCTTCCACCAGCCGGAAGGCAAAGCTGGCCTTCACCACCTCGTGCAGACGCACATGACCAAAGGCCTGCTCAATCACTTCCACTGTGGTGAGGGTGTCGTGCTCCACCTTGAGCAAGGGCACTTCCAGCTCCTCAGCCCGGTTGAGCAGCTGAGGCAGGGGGTCTCCAGCACCCGTGAGAATCAAGCACTGGGTTGAGGCCTCGAGGGCGGCCAGCTGGATATCGGTGCGGTCGGCGCCGGTTACCACCGCCATGTT
>CAZKER010000110.1:0-15474 GCA_964551845.1 uncultured Cyanobium sp. | reverse complement strand
TGCTCACCAACCTTGAGCCCATCGCCGCCGGCAACTCAAACGACCGCTACCGCAATTTGGCCAACGGTCTTTCGGCGGGTGCACCAGCCTTGGCAGCCTTCTTTGATGGCGAGCAGAGCGTGATGGTGCTGGCAGACGATGGGGCTGTGCGAAGCAACAGGCTCAACCTGCTTGGGGTGCTGCGCAACCAGGCTTCTGTTTTGGCGGACTTCAGTCGCATCGTTGGCTGAGACCCACATAGGGTGTGAATCTCTCAGGGACCCAAATGCCTGCCCAGATTGGGGGTTACTCATGACCCTTCTCCCATCACCGCAGGCCCCATCGCCGCCTCAGTCGCCGCGACGTCGAGATTTTCAGCTCGACCCCTTCCGCCAAAGCGACAACCGTATTGCAACCTGGCAGCTGCTAAATACAATCCTGCCCACAGCCCTTCTGTGGGCAGGAGTAGGACCGCTTGCTGCTGCGGGGCCAGGCCTGCGCCTGTTGCTTGTGCCTGTGCTGGGGCTACTTGTGCTTTTCTCGGCTCGCTCATTCGCGCTGATGCACGACTGTGGCCACGAATCACTTTTCGAATCCCGCTGGCTAAATCAATCGGTCGGCTTCCTGCTGGGCTGCCTCAACGCAATTCCCCAGCACCCCTGGTCTCGCGGCCACGCCTTCCACCACAAACACAACGGCAATTGGGAGCGCTACCGCGGGCCGTCAGCGCTGTTGACCTTAAGCGCCTACAGGGACTTATCACCTCGGCAGCGATGGTTTTATGGGCTAAGTCGCCATCCCCTGATGCTATTTCCGGGAGGTTGCTACTACCTGCTGATTCGGCCAAGGCTGGTGCTGGTGCTCGGTGGGGCTGAATGGCTTGGAGTCATGGCATCCCATTTACGTCAAAAAGGCTTGGCTGGCCTCGCCGAATTGCCAGAGCTGAGTCGCAACTTCCGCTCTAGTCACTGGTACACCTCAGCTGAGTGCCTAGACCTTGTCGCTAACAATCTGGTGGTGCTTACGAGCTGGTGGCTGATGGGAGCCTGGCTAGGCCATGGCCTGTTCTGGGCCTGCTACCTGACGGTGATGACTCTTTCAGCGACGTTATTCCTGACCATCTTCTTTGTTCAGCACAATTTCGAAGGCTCCTACGCCAGTGGCAGCGAAGGCTGGAACTACCTGCGCGGGGCCCTAGAGGGGAGTAGTAATTTGGAAATGCCAGGTCTCTTGAATTGGTTCTGGGCAGACATCTCCTTCCACAGCATTCATCACCTATGCGAGCGGATTCCAAACTACCGCCTGCGCCAATGCCACGAAGAGAATTCGGCACTACTTGTGCATAGTCCCCGACTGCGCATAAAAGACTTCCCCAGAAGTTTTAAATATGTACTGTGGGACTCAGATGAAAAAAAATTGCTCACATTGGACCAAGCCAATGTGAGCATATCTCAAGCCTGAAATGCGACGTATTTAAGCTTTAGCCCTTGCTAGCCAGCATCGGTTCGCTCTTGCGTGATTTCGCACCAACTTTTATGCCCCCCTTGATGGTGCTGACAGCAAGCATGGCATTGACTTCTGCCTCATCGCGCACCGCACTGTCTACTGGCTTGTAGCCTTGGGGAGCAAGTGCATTACCCCTGAGCACCGAACCAAGTGTGAGCAAGGTGAGCTTCAGCTGCTGCCAGGGGTTCATCGTCACGACACGCTTATAGAGATAGCTGTCGAAGGTGAGGCGCTGCACGTCCTTGTCGTCGCACATCTCCACGAAGGCTTCCCGGGCAGCATCGTTGCGGTAGAAGATATTTTGGAGAATTTCCAACACTTTATAGGTGGCGCCATACTGACGATCCCACTTCTTGAGATATTTTTTGAGATCGGCCTCGGTTGGAATTTTACTGCCGCTAGCGCTGGATTCAACAATCTGTTCGGCGCACATGCGCCCGCTTTTGGCAGCAAAATAGATGCCCTCACCTGAACTCTTGGTGACGTAGCCAGCGGCATCACCAACTAGAGCCATGCGACCGACCACTCGGCGAGGACGGGGATGCTCCGGAATGGGATGGGCTTCAACCTTGATCACCTCGCCGTTGACTAGGCGCTTTTTGGCCCGCTCGCGGATGCCTTCCTGCAAGCCCTTAATCAGCCCTTGATTCTGCTGCATTGTCCCAGTGCCTACAGCCACATGGTCGTATTTTGGAAAGACCCATGCATAAAAATCAGGGGACACATCCGTGCCTACGTACATCTCAGCCAAATTCTCGTAGTACTTCATTTCCTCGGCAGGCAGCTTAATGCGCTCCTGGAAGGCGATCGCCACGTTGTAGTCGCCGGCATCCATTGCCTTGGCTACTCGGCTATTGGCGCCATCGGACCCTACGATTAAGTCCACTTCGAGGGTTTTGGTCGAGCCAGTTGCCTCTCCAGCGGCGTAATCGGAATAGGTGAGGGTGTAAGGACCGTGACGGTTAATTCCTGTGTCAATTTTGGTAACCAAGCCATTAACTAGCTGGGCACCTAGCTCGGCAGCACGGTTGCGCAAGAAGGCATCCATCACCTCTCGGCGGCACATACCAATGTACTCATTCTCGTTTTCGAGATTGATGTCCACCTCTCGGTTAGAGGGGGAGATCATCTTCATGTTGCGTACCTTGCGGTCGATGATCGACTCGGGTAGATCGAACTCCTCGACCATGCAAAGAGGAATAGCTCCTCCGCAGGGCTTGGCATTGTCGAGCTTGCGCTCAAAGATCCAGGTTTGTATGCCGGCCTTGGCGAGCACTTCAGCTGCACAGGACCCACTAGGGCCGCCACCCACCACCGCGACTCGCAACATCGAAAAAACCGCTCCGCCAGGAAGGATGTTGGTGGGAAGCTAACACCGCTGGCCGGCTTGGTGGAGGCCAATCCCCCCTCCCCGCCTAGGATCTTCATTGCTCGCGTGTTTAGGGCGATTGATCGGTGCCAGGCAGGGAACCCGCGTGACGCGTCCCAATTCCCGCAGGCCAGGCCAGGCCGCCGCCATCGGTGACATTCCTGTCGCCCGCCGCACCAGCCCGCCCACAGCCAAAACCAATCGCTGGCTGGTTGGATTCAGCACTGTCGTGGGCTCGTTGTTGCTGGCCCTGGGGCTGGTCGTCGTGTGGCGCCCGGGGCCGCTGCAGCGCCTGCTGGCCCCGCCACCGGTAAAGGGCCTTAATGCCCGCACTGGCCTCGATGGACGACTCCTTGGCCATTTCCCGTACAGCGAGCTGCCCGCTGCCGAGCGCGTGGCGATCGCGCCGGGGCTCAGCCTGCATCGCGATGCTGCAGCGTCCCTGCTAGCAATGCAGCGGGATGCAGCACGCAGCGGGGTCGACCTTGTGGTGCTGAGTGCCTTCCGCTCCCTCAGCCTTCAAAACGATCTTTTCTTTGGCGTGAAATCCGATCGCAATCAGAGCGCCAAGGAGAGGGCCATGGTGAGCGCGCCGCCAGGGTTTTCCGAGCACAGCACCGGATATGCCATAGATCTCGGTGATGGTCGGGCCCCTGCTACCAACCTTTCTCCTACCTTCGATCAAACTGCTGCCTACACCTGGCTGCAAGCCAATGCCGCTCGTTACCACTTCATCCTCTCTTTTCCCCGGGGCAATCCCCAGGGGGTGAGCTACGAGCCATGGCATTGGCGTTTTGAAGGCAGCGCTGAGGCTTTGCAGCTGTTTGAGCCGGCCCAACGCCTGACACGCTGATGGCGAATCCGGAATTGCTGGCTCCTGCAGGCACTTGGGAGGCACTGAGGGCTGCGGTGGCTAATGGTGCCGACGCTGTTTATTTCGGCGTGGAAGTTTTCAACGCCCGTATGCGGGCCGCAAATTTCCGTCAGGAGGAGCTGCCGGAGCTGATGCAATGGCTGCATCGGCGAGGTGTGAAGGGATTTCTCACCGTCAATGTGCTCGTGTTTAGCGATGAGCTGGTTGAGGCGGCAGGGTTGATCCGGGCGGCAGCATCAGCCCAGGTGGATGCCCTCATAGTCCAGGACGTAGGTCTGGCCCGGTTGGCGCGCAGCCTGGCGCCAGAGCTGGCTGTGCATGGCTCTACCCAGATGTCTATCACCACCGCTGCCGGAGTGGCTATGGCAGCCGAGCTTGGCTGTGTACGCGTTGTGCTTGCCCGAGAGCTGACCCTCACCGACCTAGGCCGCTTGCAGTCTCAGCTGCGGCAGCGACAGTTGGCGATGCCCCTGGAGGTGTTTGTGCATGGCGCCCTTTGCATTGCCTATTCAGGCCAGTGCCTCACCAGCGAAGCCCTCGGTCAGCGCAGTGCCAACCGGGGCGAGTGTGCCCAGGCCTGCCGGTTGCCCTATCAATTAATAGTTGACGGTCAAGAGCGGGATCTCGAGGACCAGCGCTACTTGCTTTCACCCCAGGATCTAGCTGCCTGGGAGCTTTTGCCCCAGCTCAAGGAGATCGGCATCGCCAGCCTCAAGATTGAAGGGCGTCTTAAGGACGCCACCTACGTGGCTGCCGTGACCGACGCATACCGCCAGGGCCTCGATCGCCTGGCTGAGGGCCTGCCCAGTCAGCCCCAGTCAGCTGAGCAGCGGCGCTCCCTGGAGTTGAGCTTCTCGCGAGGGCTCTCCACCGGTTGGTTAGGGGGACTCGACCACCAGGCCCTGGTGCATGGCCGCTGGAGCAAAAAACGTGGGCCCCTAATCGGCAAACTTGAGCAATGCAATGCCGACGGTTGGTGGATCCTCCAGACCCAGGCAGCCCTTAAGCCTGGAGATGGTCTGGTGTTTGAAGCCCCTGGGGCTGGGCCGCTCGAGCCGCCACTGGAGGTCGGTGGTCGCGTAATGGCGGTACAGCACCGCTCGCAGGGACGGATTGCCCTACGGCTTGGTCCAGGCAGGATCGATGGCCGCCCGCTGGCAGCGGGCAGCCCCTGCTGGCTCAGCAGTGATCCACTGGTCGAACGCCAATGGCAGCGACTGGCCAGTCAGCCGAACCCCGAGCGCAGCCGTGCCCTGTGGCTTCGATTGCATGGCCAGGTTGGCGAGCCGCTGCAGCTCTGGGTGGATGGCGCCGAGGGCCTGGATCCGGCGGCTACTGCTCAAATCAGCCTGCGTTCTGCTTCAGCCCTGCAGGCCGCCAGTGACCAAGCCCTCGACCGGCCCAGGTTGTTGGCCCAACTTGGACGCCTCGGCGGCACCAGCTGGCGGCTGGAACAGCTGGAACTGGCCCTAGATGGAGCGCTTTTCCTGCCTCTGGCCCAGCTCAACCAACTGCGCCGCCAGCTCGTCGATGCTCTCGCCGAACTCGAGCCCGTGCCCAGTTGCCCGGTGACTCCCCCTCCAGACAAGCAAAAGGCCGATCTCGCTGCTGTGTTGCAGCTTCTCTCCAGCGCAGCCTGTGGGTCGTCAGCTTCTATTTCTCAATTAAGTGGGGCCGAGGATTCGCTGTCGCAGCTGGTTGTGCTGGTGCGCAGCCTTGAGCAACTGCGAGCCATGCGCGATCAGCCAGTGGCGTCTGTGATTGCCGATCTCGACCAGCCGGCAGAGCTGCGCGAAGCGGTGGCGATCGGACGAGGTTGCTGGCCTGGAGGCATCTGGCTGGCCGGAGCGCGCATTACTCGCCCGGATGAGCGCTGGACCCTGGAGCCCCTCGTGCGTGCCCGGCCCGATGGCTATCTGGTACGGAACGCCGACCAGCTCGAGGTCCTGACTCCGTTGGCTCCCTGTTACGGCGATTTTTCATTAAATGTCGCCAACCCACTCACAGCCGCCTGGTATCTGGACAAGTGGAAGCTGCAACGCATCACTGCCAGCTACGACCTAGATCTGCAACAGATGCTCGCCTTGGTGAGGGGCTGCCCGCTTGGGCAGGTTGAGGTGACTGTTCACCAGCACATGCCCCTGTTCCACATGGAGCACTGCCTGTTTTGCGCCTTTCTCTCAGACGGGCACGACCACACCGACTGCGGCCGCCCTTGCGAAAAACACACGGTGATGCTGCGTGATCGCAGTGGTAGCGAGCATCCGCTGCGGGCCGATCTTGGCTGCCGCAACACCTTGTTCAACAGCCGGGCCCAGACGGCAGCTGAGGCTCTGCCGCAGCTGAAGCGCTCCGGGGTGCAGCAGTTTCGAATTGAGCTCCTGCAGGAATCGGCGTCCGAGAGCAGGCATCGCGTGCAGCAATACGCAGCGGCCCTGCGCGGAGAGATCAGCGGTCGCAGCCTCTGGCAGCAGGAACAGTTGGTGAGCCGTCTTGGCGTGACCCGTGGCAGTCTCAAGAGCGGTAGGGGTGTGGGATAGAGTTGGGATATGGCTTTGAGTCTGCGTAAACGTTTCATCAAACGTTCCGTCTACATAAACTTTAAGTCAACAGATTCCATTCAACGTAAAAGTAGGGTTTTATTTGTATGAGCGGTGCACACCCAGGCACGCCGATTCGCAACATTGCGATCATTGCCCACGTCGACCATGGCAAAACCACATTGGTGGATGCCATGCTCAACCAATCGGGCATCTTCCGAGAGGGAGAGGCGGTTCCAACCTGTGTGATGGACTCGAACGATCTCGAGCGGGAGCGCGGCATCACAATTCTCTCCAAAAACACCGCCGTTGATTACGAAGGCATTCGTATCAACATCGTTGACACACCTGGGCACGCAGACTTCGGCGGCGAGGTGGAGCGGGTGCTGGGCATGGTTGATGGTTGTCTGCTGATCGTTGACGCCAACGAAGGGCCGATGCCGCAAACCCGCTTTGTGCTGAAAAAAGCGCTGGAAAAGGGTCTGCGTCCGATTGTTTTTGTCAACAAGATCGACCGGGCCCGCGTCGATCCCGAGGTGGCAGTTGACAAGGTTCTCGACCTGTTCCTCGAGCTTGGGGCCGACGACGACCAGTGCGATTTTCCCTACCTGTTTGGTAGCGGCATGGGTGGCTACGCCAAGCCAGACATGAAAACCGAGAGCGAGACCATGAAGCCGCTCTTCGATGCGATCCTGCGTCACGTTCCACCCCCTGTGGGCGACCCCGAGAAGCCGCTGCAGCTTCAGGTCACCACCTTGGATTATTCCGACTTCTTGGGTCGGATCATGATTGGCCGCATCCACAACGGCACCATCAGGGCCGGCCAACCTGCTGCTCTGATCCGTGATGACGGCAGTATCAAGCGGGGCCGCATCAGTAAATTGCTGGGCTTCCAGGGTCTGCAGCGTGTTGAAGTTGCGGAAGCTCGGGCAGGAGACCTAGTGGCAGTGGCCGGTTTTGACGAGGTCAACATCGGCGAAACGATTGCCTGCCCCGATCACCCGGAGGCTCTACCCCTGATTCGGGTGGACGAGCCCACTCTGCAGATGACTTTTGTCATCAACGATTCACCCTTTGCCGGTAAAGAAGGCAAGTTTGTGACCAGTCGTCAGGTGCGCGATCGCCTGCAGAAGGAGCTACTAACCAATGTCGCTCTGCGTGTGGAAGATACCGACTCGCCGGATCGCTGGGCCGTAAGCGGCCGAGGTGAATTACACCTCGGCATCCTGATCGAAACGATGCGCCGTGAAGGCTACGAATTCCAGGTATCCCAACCCCAGGTTATCTTTCGCACCATTGATGGCACCCCATCGGAGCCCTACGAAACCCTGGTTCTGGATGTTCCCGAGGAGTCGGTGGGATCGTGCATCGAGAAGCTTGGCATGCGCAAAGCCGAGATGCAGAACATGGAGAACACCAATGACGGCCGCACCCAGCTGGAGTTTGTGGTTCCGGCCAGGGGCCTGATTGGCTTCCGTGGTGAATTCATCCGCGCCACTAGGGGCGAGGGAATCATGAGCCACTCCTTCCTCGACTACAGGCCCATGCAGGGAGACATGGACAACCGTCGAAATGGTGTATTGATTGCATTTGAGGAGGGCACAGCCACCTTCTATGCACTTAAGGGCGCTGAAGATCGCGGCCAGTTCTTCATTGTCCCCGGCACCAAAGTATACAAGGGGATGATCGTTGGTGAACACAATCGTCCGCCCGATCTGGAACTCAACGTCTGTAAGGCTAAGCAGGTAACTAACATCCGCTCCGCCGGAGCCGAGGTGCTTGATACTCTCCAGGCACCTATCCAAATGACACTGGAGCGGGCTCTTGAATACATCGGACCCGATGAAATGCTCGAGGTCACACCTGAGTCGATCCGTCTGCGCAAGCTGCCTTCCAAAAAAGCAGCCAAGCGCTGAACGGTGCCCCTGGATCCAGAGCAGCTGGGCCTAACTGAAGAACAAGGCTTGCTGGCTGACTGCCGCTTGGTAGAGGCCACTGCCTTGTTTAACAGTGGCGATTGGTATGCCTGCCATGACTGTTTTGAGGCCCTCTGGCATGAAACTGCTGGCGGCATGAGGCCGGTTTTGCAGGGAATTCTGCAAATTGCTGTTGCTGAACTGCACCTCGAACGGGGCAATATCCGCGGAGCCACAATTCTGATGGGTGAGGGCCTTGGCCGCCTTAAAGCTTGTCCGCCGGATGCCCTCGAGCTGGATCTAGTAACCTTATGCAAATGTGCCATGGAGCGCTTGCAAGCCCTGCAGCAGCAGAAATCCCTTGAAGGCATGGAGTTGCCCAGATTGCTCCAGGTGCAGTGTCTTAACCGCTCTGTAGATTGAATCAACGCATTCCTACGACCCAGCTGTTGGTCCTTACCCTTCTGCGTTCATGTCCTTTGTGGCTGGCAGCCGTGCCCCTAACCCTGGCGTCCCTGTCCCTAGCTCCAGCGGCAATGTTCAACCAGGCGATTGCAGCCCCCGCCGTGGTGACTCCCACTAGCGGGCTTGTAACAATTGAATCCGACCTGCAAAAGGCTGACAACAGCACGGGGATTGTGACCGCAACCGGCAACGTGCGCATCGTCTACCCCGACCAACGGGTGGTGGCTACGGCTCGTCAGGCCCAGTACTTCAGTCGAGAGGGCAGGGTGGTGCTCAGCGGCGATGTTGATGTAATTCAGGAGACAGGTCACAGCATCAGGGCAGAAAGGCTGATTTATCTGGTCGAGAGGGAGCGCATCGTTGCTGAGCCAGCACCGGGTGAACAGGTGATCACCCACTACCGGCTTAATGCGCCTGTGCAAAATCCAGGTCTGCAGCCATGAGCCTTGAGCTCGTCGATGTGGCGCTGGCAATCGGCGGCCGCCTTCTGGTAAACCACGTATCGATGCAGTTGGAGCCAGGTGAGGTTGTGGGTTTGCTTGGTCCCAATGGGGCCGGCAAAACCACCACCTTTGGTCTGGTGACAGGTCTCTTGCGACCCGACTCAGGCCAGGTGTCGATGGATGGAATGGCGATCGAAAGCCTGCCCATGCCTCAACGGGCCCGTCTGGGCATTGGCTACCTGCCGCAAGAGCCCAGTGTGTTTCGGCAGCTGAGCGTTCGTGACAACCTAAGCCTGGCCTTGCAGGAAAGTGCCACACCGCATGAGCTGAGGCGACCGCGCCTCAACGGCCTGATCGAGGATTTTCACCTCACAGAGTTTCAACACCGCAAGGGGTATCAGCTTTCCGGTGGCGAGCGCCGCCGCTGCGAGGTTGCGCGGGCATTGGCGGTGGGGATCGAGGGCCCTCGCTACCTGCTGCTGGATGAGCCCTTTGCCGGTGTGGATCCGATCGCGGTGTCGGATTTGCAGCAGCTGATTCACCAGCTGAAAGGGAGGGGCATGGGCCTGCTGATTACAGACCACAACGTGCGCGAGACCCTAGCGATTACCGATCGGGCGTACATACTTTCTGAGGGTTCGATCCTGGCCTCTGGCAGCTCCGAAGAGGTGGGTTCCGATCCCCTAGTCCGCCGCCACTATCTCGGAGAATCTTTCCGGCTATGAGTTGGACCCACCGTGCACGCCAGCAGCTGCTGGCCCCATGGCGCCATTTGCCCCTGCTGGATCGCTGGTTGTTGGCAGAGCTGATCGGACCGCTGATCTTCGGTGTAGCCGCTTTTACCGCCGTATCACTCTCGGTGGGTGCCGTATTTGAGCTGGTGCGCAGGGTTGCGGAGTCGGGATTGCCCCTCGATGTGGCCGTGAAGATACTGCTGCTGGAGATGCCCTCCTTTCTGGTGCTCTCATTTCCGATGGCCACGCTGATGGCCACTTTGCTCACCTATTCGAAGCTTTCGGGCAACAGTGAACTCACCGCCTTGCGCAGTGTGGGCGTGGCCACTTGGCGAATGGTGTTGCCCGCCGTTGCCATCGCCTTGGTGATGACCATGCTCACCTTCACATTTAACGAGGCCATCGTGCCGCGCACGTTGTTTGAAGCCAAAAACACCCTAAATCGGGCGATTGGTAGGGCTGTGGCAGGGGAGCAAAAGGACAACGTTATGTTTTCAAAATATGGTGAGATAGAGGCGGCCGACGGCAGCACTGAGCGAGGCCTTACTCACTTTTTCTATGCCCAACGCTTCAATAAAGGAGTGATGGAGCGGGTCACCCTGCTTGATCTTTCGCGGCGGGATCAACGGGTGCTGCTCAGTGCCGATCGGGCCCGCTGGAGCGAGGCCGATGCCCAATGGGAATTCCTCGATGGCCATGTCTTTGGGGTCACTGAAGGATCAGATAGCTCCACTACCTCAGCTGATTTCGACCGCTACCTCTACCCCCTTGGAAGCCAGCCCCTGCAGGTGGCCAAATTGCCGAAGGATTCCAATTCGATGACGATTGGCCAGGCCCGCACAGCGGAGCGACTGCTCAGAGAGGCGAGTGATTTTCAAGCCGCACGTAAACTGCGCGTGCGCATCCAGGAGAAGTTCGCCTTTCCTGCTGTCTGCCTGGTATTTGGCTTGATTGGCAGCAGCCTGGGAGTGCGTCCCCATTCACGTCGCAGCCGCAGCCAGGGCTTCGGGCTCAGCGTGCTGCTGATCTTTGGCTACTACCTGGTGGCCTTTGTTTTCAGCTCGTTAGGGGTCAAGGGCACAATTAGCCCCTATTTGTCGGCCTGGCTACCGGTGGTGATCGGTTTGGGTGGCGGCGTGTATCTGTTGCGCCAAGCCAGCCGCTGACAGCGCCTGCCATTCGCCAAACTGACGTCATATCGAGCCAATGCCTGTGCCAGCCCTGTTGAACGATCCGGTACTAGGCCTGGGTCTGACGGCATTTGCCCTGTTGCTGATTACTCTGCCGCTTGCCTTCTGGTCCCTGAGCGGCGGCCGATCGAGCACGGCAGTGCGTCTTCTGGTTGCCGGAGCCAATCTCTGCCTGACGGCCCAACTGGTGTTGCGCTGGTGGGATTCTGGCCATTTCCCGATCAGCAACCTCTACGAATCCCTCTGCTTTCTGGCATGGGGCTGCACCCTTACCCAGCTGCTGGTGGAACGCAGCTGGCCCTCACCGCTGGTGCCTGCTGCGGCAACCCCTATGGCATTGGGCTGTGTGGCCTTCGCCAGCTTTGCCCTACCTGATCGACTTCAGGAGGCCTCGCCGTTGGTGCCCGCCTTGCGCTCCAGCTGGTTGGTGATGCACGTGAGCGTGATCATGATCAGCTATGCGGCCCTACTGGTGGGATCTTTGCTGTCATTGGCGGTGCTGTTCACCGATCGCCGCAACACATTGGAGCTGCGTAGCAGCTCCATCGGCAGTGGTGGCTATCGCCAAGCCCAACTGGCCAGTCCCCAGCTGCAATTGAGCAGCGTGGCGATGCCTGCGGTCGAGCAGCTCGATTCGCTCAGCTACCGCACCATCACTGTGGGCTTCCTGCTGCTTTCGGTAGGCCTGGTGAGTGGCGCTGTCTGGGCCAACGAGGCCTGGGGCAGCTGGTGGAGTTGGGATCCGAAAGAAACCTGGGCACTGATCTGCTGGCTCGTTTACGCCGCTTATCTACATACACGCCTAATCCGTGGCTGGCAGGGCCGTAAACCGGCTCTTGTGGCTGCAGCCGGCTTGGTGGTGATCGTTGTTTGCTACATCGGCGTGAATTTGCTGGGCATTGGCCTGCACAGCTACGGTTGGTTTTTTGACAGCTGATCCTGGGTCTAGATATACCAAAACTAGTTATCTCCGAATTTTCAGGCCACAAAAAAGCCCCCCGCACGGCTGCGAGGGGCTTTTCATTTTCTCAGGCGGCAACAGCCACCGGACGCTTGCTGTTGCGGATGCCGGTAATGGCCTCGGCGTAATCGGGCTGATTAAAAACGCCTGAGCCGCTGACGATGGCATTGGCACCCGCTTCAATCACCTTCCAGGCATTTTCGGCCTTAATGCCCCCATCCACCTCAATCCAAGGATCTAGGCCCCGCTCGTCGCACATGCGGCGCAGGTCGCGAATCTTCTGAACCTGGTTGTCGATGAAGCTCTGGCCACCGAAGCCTGGATTGACACTCATGATCAGGACCAGATCGCAGAGCTCTAGGCAGTACTCCAGGGTGTCTAGGGGGGTGCTGGGATTGAGCACAGCACCCGCAAGCTTGCCGAGATCCTTAATCTGGGCAAGGTTGCGATGCAAGTGGGGGCATGCCTCAACCTGTACCGAAATGATGTCGGCGCCAGCCTTCGCGAAATCCGCTACGTACTTCTCTGGCTCAACGATCATCAGGTGAACGTCAAGGGTCTTGGTTGTGACAGGTCGCAGGGCCTGCACAATCAATGGTCCAATAGTGATATTTGGAACAAACCGACCATCCATCACATCAACGTGAATCCAGTCTGCTCCTGCCTGGTCGACAGCACGCACGTCGTCGCCGAGACGGGAGAAGTCCGCGGACAGAATGGACGGAGAGATCACCAGGGATTTGGTGCTCATGCTGGACCTACCGCTCGAGTGGTTTCGGATTGTAGGAACTGGTCTGCAGACGAGCCTTTAAGAAGTCCAGGCCTACACGGCAGCTGGCACTGATACAGTTGCGACCGCTTCATGTTCGAAAGGCCTGGCAGCAGCAGGATTCTGACCCCGTATCCCGCCCGGCCGACGCCACTACTGAAGCCCATTCCCCTGCCGGATCAACGTGGATCGCACCCTCATCCAGGAAATTCTCGAGGTCGTTGAGCAAGCCGCCATCGCCTCTGCCGAACTGACCGGCCTGGGCAAAAAGGACGAAGCTGACGCTGCAGCAGTGGAGGCCATGCGAAAGCGCATGGGCCTGATCCAGATGCAGGGACGCATCGTGATCGGTGAGGGTGAGCGTGATGAAGCTCCCATGCTCTACATCGGTGAGGAGGTTGGCAGCGGCACCGGTCCCGGCGTCGACTTCGCCGTTGATCCCTGTGAAGGCACCAACCTCTGCGCCAACAGTCAGCGTGGCTCCATGGCAGTGCTGGCCGCTTCCGATCGGGGCGGACTGTTCAACGCTCCTGATTTCTACATGAAGAAGCTGGCTGCGCCCCCGGCCGCCAAGGGCAAGGTTGATATCCGTAAGTCGGCCACCGAGAACATTCAAATTCTCAGCGACTGCCTGGGCATAGCCGCTAGCGAACTCACCATCGTGGTGATGGACCGGGCCCGCCACAAAGACCTGATCGCCGAGATCCGTGCCACTGGCGCCCGGGTTCAACCTATCTCTGACGGCGACGTGCAGGCTGCCATCGCCTGCGGCTTCGCAGGCACGGGTACCCATTGCCTGATGGGCATCGGTGCTGCCCCCGAGGGTGTCATTTCCGCTGCGGCGATGCGCGCCTTGGGTGGCCACTTCCAGGGACAGCTCGTTTACGACCCGGCCGTTGCCCAAACTTCTGAATGGGCCGACTACACCAAGGAAGGTAATATCGCCCGCCTAAACGAGATGGGCATCACCGACGTTGATAAGATTTACGAGGCTGAAGAGCTTGCTTCTGGTGAAAACGTTGTGTTCGCTGGTAGCGGCATCACCGATGGCTTGCTGTTCCACGGCGTCAAGTTCGAGAAGGACTGCACCCGTACCAGCTCTCTGGTGATCAGCACATTGGACAACACTGCCCGTTTCACCAATACCATTCACATCAAGGAGGGGGCTAAGAGCATTGCGCTGAGCTGACGCCTGCCTCAGTCCGAGCACCCCAGCCAGTCTCCATGCACATTGCCGTCGTCGGCCTCAGTCATCGCACGGCTCCAGTGGAGATCCGGGAGCGCCTCAGCATCCCGGAACAAACCATGGAGGCCTCGCTGCAGCAGCTACGGGCCGACGACCAGGTGCTTGAGGCCTCCATCCTCAGCACCTGCAACCGGCTGGAGATCTACACCCTGCTCCGCCATCCGGAGCAGGGTATTTCCGCAGTTGGTGCCTTCCTGAGCCAACACTCCGGCCTTGCGGTGGAGGAGCTGACCCCTCACTTATTCACCTTCCACCATGAGGAGGCGATCAGTCATCTGCTGAGAGTCTCAGCTGGCCTTGATTCCTTGGTGCTTGGGGAGGGACAAATCCTCTCCCAGGTAAAAAAAATGGTGCGACTTGGCCAGGAGCACCACTCAGTAGGTCCAATCCTCAACCGGCTGCTTACCCAGGCAGTGAGCACCGGCAAACGGGTGCGCACGGAAACCAACCTCGGCACCGGTGCTGTCTCGATTAGTTCTGCGGCTGTCGAGCTTGCCCAGCTCAAGGTGGGCCAAGCCCGGGGCCTCGATGAGCT
Organism: uncultured Cyanobium sp.; assembly: GCA_964551845.1. Lineage (GTDB taxonomy): Bacteria > Cyanobacteriota > Cyanobacteriia > PCC-6307 > Cyanobiaceae > Cyanobium_A. The sequence continues at coordinate 947 of CAZKER010000110.1, read as the reverse complement.
GGTGCCGCTTGATCAAGAGCAGGTGGCCGTGGTGGGTGCGGGCCGCATGGCACGTCTGCTTTTGCAGCACCTTCAGGCAAAGGGCTGCAGGGGCCTGGTGCTGCTTAATCGGACAGTGAGCAAGGCGGAGCTACTGGCGGCTGACTTCCCAGCCCTACCTGTCCAGTGCCGCCCCCTGGACGATCTTGACCATTGCCTCAGCACTTGCTCGTTGGTGTTCACAAGCACCGCTGCCGACACCCCGATCATCACGGCGCAGCGCCTCAGCGGTCTGAACCGCCGCTCCAGCCTGATGCTCGTTGACATTGGCGTGCCCCGCAACATCTCTGCAGATACAGCTGGTCTGCCTGGTGTCCAGGCCTATGACGTGGACGATCTGCAGGAGGTGGTTAATCGTAACCAGGAAGCTCGGCGTGAAATGGCGGCTGAGGCCGAAGGACTGCTGCAAGAAGAGTCTCGTGCCTTCCTGGAGTGGTGGGACGGGCTCGAAGCCGTGCCAGTTGTAAATCGGCTACGACGCCAGCTGGAAGACATCCGCGAGCAGGAATTGCAGAAGGCGCTGAGCCGTATGGGTCCAGACCTCTCAGCCCGGGAACGGAAGGTGGTCGAAGCCCTGAGCAAGGGCATCATCAACAAAATCTTGCACACCCCCGTTACCAACCTGCGGGCCCCCCAACCGCGCCAACAGCGCCATAGCGCCATGCGGGTCCTAGAGGATCTGTTTGAGTTGCAAGAGCGCCAGCCGGAGAGCTGACCAGGCCCAGCCCGGGGCACTGCAACAGTTCGTGCCGCAGCGGATCAAAAGGCTCGCGCAATAGCAGGACGCTCAAGTACGGTCAGCCCCGAGACCCGCCGGCAGCAGGATTTATGAAGCGTGTACTGGCGATAATTCTGGGGGGCGGTGCTGGTACCCGCCTCTACCCACTGACAAAAATGCGGGCCAAGCC
>CAZKER010000109.1:0-3850 GCA_964551845.1 uncultured Cyanobium sp. | reverse complement strand
TATGGCCTGCGAAGCCCTATATCGGGGTGCGAGCCGAGTCGTGGCAATCGAACAGGACCGCCGCATCGCCGCCGTAGTCCGCGCCAATCTCGAAGCTGTGCATCAGGGGCTGGGCGAAGCTGGCCGCCAATCAAGCGGCTGGGCGGTGCACTGCCGCGAAGTGGGGCGCTGGCTGGCTGAGCCAAACCAAAAGGCAGCCTTTGATTTGATCTACGCCGATCCCCCCTATGGCGCGGATCTTTATGACCCGATCGCCAGCGGCGTGCTGGCTGGCGGCTGGCTCAGGCTTGGAGGCACCTTGATCTGGGAGTGCGCCAGCTCAGGGTTACCGGCGGTGCCAACCGGATGGGTTAAGCGCGACGAACGCCGTTACGGCAGCACCAGCTTGATGTTGCTGAGCCAGACCAACTGAAGCTCAGTCGAGCAGGGTGCCACGACGATATTGATTCCAAGCAGCCACAAACAAACCTGCCAGGGTGACGGGGATCAGACCGAGCACGATGCCGCAGAGCAGAGGTTCGATCATGGGAGCACTGACAAGGCGTTCAGGGCACAATTGTTCCACGCCCATGTTCCAAACCGCGAGCGCCCTGCACCAACTGTGACCGGCCAACCCCTAAACCCAGATGCCGCTAACGGCCGCCGCGGCCTGATCGCTGCCCTGGTGGGCATGGCGGCCGCGGCCTGCATCGTGGCGGTGCTGCTGGTGCTGCCTGCAGCCCAGGCCGATCCCTACAGCCGTCAGACGCTTGAGCTCAGCGGCTCCAGTGAAAAAGGAGGCCGGCTGTTTCGGCTCAACTGCGCCGGCTGCCATGGCATCGCCGCCCAAGGGTTGGTGGGCCCCAATCTCCACGGCGTCGCCGCACGCAAGAACTCCCGCCAGCTGATCCAGCAGGTGGTGAGTGGCCGCACGCCGCCGATGCCCCGCTTTCAACCCGAACCCCAGGCCATGGCAGACCTGCTGGCCTATCTGAACGGACTGGTGTGAGCAGCGCCGCCCAGCTGGCCGTGGTGCTGGTGGAACCCTCCGGGCCGCTCAACGTCGGCAGCGTCGCTCGCCTCTGCGCCAACTTCGAGGTGGATGAGCTGCGCCTAGTTGCGCCCCGCTGCGACCACCTCGGCGAGGAGGCCCGGCGCATGGCCGTGCACGGCGGCTGGCTGCTGGAGCAGGCCCGCCTGTTCCCCAGCCTCAGCGCCGCCCTGGCGGACTGCCGCCGGGTGGTGGCCACCAGTGGCCGGCGTGACGGCGAGCCCCTGCCCCTGCTGGCACCGGAGCCAGCCCTTGGCTGGCTAGCCCAGGCCATCGGCCCCTGCGCCTTGGTGTTCGGCCGGGAGGATCGGGGCCTCAGCAACGACGAGCTGCTCCAAGCAGGCCAGCTACTCACCCTGGGCAGCGGCGACGCCTATGCCTCCCTCAACCTCTCCCACGCTGCAGCCCTGGTGCTGCATAGCTGGCATTGCTTAGGAAGCAGCCTGCACAGCTGCCCTGAGGTTGCCGCCCTGCCCGAGCCAAGCGACCGCCAGGGCCTCGAAGCGATGCTCGGCGATGCCGAGGCCCTGCTGCTCGACGTGGGCTTCCTCCATCCCCACACCGCCCACGCCCGCATGGCCAAGCTGCGGAGGCTGTTGCAGCGGGCCCAGATCTCCAGTGAAGAAGTAGCCCTGGTACGGGGCATGGTGCGCCAGCTGCGCTGGGCCAGTGAGCGCGGAAGCAACCCTGGCCAGACCCCTTAGCGTCGGATCACTTTGTTGGAGTGGCCCGTGACTGCTGGCCGTCAGCCCCGCAGCCCCAAAAACCGCTGGGGAGGGCCCCTACGGCTGGTGTTGCGCCTGGTGGTGATGGGAATCGGCCTGGGGGTGGTCACCGGCACCAGCCTCAAGCTGCTGGCGCCCCGCCTTGCCGAGGGCGCCAGCAAGAGCCCCAGTCTCGATCTAGGCGCAGCCAGCAACAGCAAAGGCCTCCATGCAGGGCAGTTCGAGCCCCGCACGGAGCTAGCAGCACTGAGCCAGCGCTGGAGCAAGCTGGCTGCCGCCCAGAAAGACCTCAGCGCCAGCGCCTTCCTGCTGGTACTCGATGACGGCCGCTATGCCCAGCTGCAGCCCGACCTGCCCCTGCCTGCCGCCAGCGCAATCAAAACGCCGATCCTGCTGGCAGGCCTAGAAGACCTCGACAACGGCAAGCTGCGCTGGAACGAACCCCTGCCCCTCACCAAGGACGTAGTGGGCGGCGGAGCGGGCTGGATGGCAAACAAGCCTGTAGGCACACGCTTCCCGTTTTTTGAAGCGGCCACCGAGATGATCCGGGTCAGCGATAACAGCGCCACCAATTTGCTGATCAAACGCCTGGGCGGCAAAACGACCCTTAATGAGCGCTTCGCCGCCATGGGCCTAGCTTCAACGGCAGTCAACAATTGGCTGCCCGATCTCGACGGCACCAACACCACCAGCAGCCGCGACCTGGCCAAGTCGATCGCCATGGTGGATACCGGCGAAAGCCTCAGTCCTCGGGCCCGGGACCTATTTAGGGAAATCATGGGAAGCTCCCGCACCAACACCCTGATTCCCCTGGGCCTGCTCCAGGGACTCGGCAAAGACTCCGCCGACCCCGACAGCGAACTGCTCAGCTTCGGCATCACCGTTTACAACAAAACTGGTGATATCGGTATCGCCTACGCCGATGCAGCCCTGATCCAGCTCCCCAACGGCCAGCGCGCCGTGGCGGCCTTCATGGTGAAAGGTCCGTTCAACGATCCCCGCTCCACCGATCTGATCCGCGCCATGGCAGCTGAAGTGTCAAAAACCCTGGTGGGCCGCAAATGAACCGCCCTCGCCTGTTCCAGACCAGCTGGCTGCCGCTGCTGCTGCTAACCAGCCTGGCCGCCCCCGCTCTGAGCCAGACCAAAGCCAACCCAGCGGCCCCGGTGCTGCGCCCCCAGACCGTGGCGCCCTTGAGCGGCGGGCTAGATCGGCTGCTGCTGGTGAACGACAACAACCCCGAGCTGATTCGCGAGCCCGGGATCCTGCTTTCCACCTTTGCCGGCGCCGGCCGCGGCGTGCCTGCAGCCCACCTGGATGTGGCGCTGAATGGCCGTTTCGACCTGTTCAGCCACCACGTGTATGCGGGCAAACCAGAGAGCCTCGATTCCACCCTTTGGCTGGCGGTGCTGGCGGCTCCCCGCGGCCCTGGGCCCGTAACCCTGAAGCTGCTGGCTGGCTCGACGGCCCTATCGCAAGCCATCGAACCAGGCCAGGCCGGTGCCCCCTTCCTGCCCCTGCCGGCCCTGATGGTCCAAGGCACCACCCAGGTGTGGGCCGGCCCCGGCAGCCGAGTGGCCACCGAATTACTGGCCCGCCAGCGCAGCCCCGAGCTGCCCGCCAGCTGGACCTTGCCCCCCGGAGCCCCCACCACCCTGCTAGTACTGCCCCTGCCGGTGCGGGGCCTGGACCCCCTGCTCAACGGCCGCAACCTGCAGCTGCGGCTGGAAAGCTCTGGCCCCGTGAGCCTGGCCACCCTGGCGGCCTTCGGCCGCGGCAATGAGCCCCCGGACGCCGCCACCTGGGCCGCCCTGCTGGAGGGGGGACTAAGCCCCCGGGAGCACGCCCCCAGCCCGCGGGGCAGCAAGGGGGGCATGGTGTACTCGCGGGTGAGTGGGGTGCAGGTGGGCAGCACCTGGCGCAGCCGTCTCAGCGATCCGGGCAAAAACTGGCTGAGCGTGAGCCGGGCGCCGATCTCCTGGCCGATCAGCAGCCTGGAGCGGGGCACTCTCGGCAGCGGCCAGGTGCAGACCGCCGAACTCCAGGCCTTTTACCCAGGCACCGCCTGGGCCGCCCACGGCAACTACGGCGTCGA
>CAZKER010000108.1:0-2152 GCA_964551845.1 uncultured Cyanobium sp. | reverse complement strand
CCGCCAATCACGACTACCTCTTGGAGTGCCGGTCCCGCCGCCAAGCTGATCCGTACCCTGGGCGAAGCTAGGAGGGTGTTGCGCATAGACCCAGGCCACGCTCTCCACAGACGCCCCTGAATCTGCCAAGATCCCAGTGACTACAATGGATCTGGACGAGAGAATAGGGCATGCAGAAGCCCAAGTCCTTCCGTCCCTGGCAGCCTGAGCAGACGACCCTGCTGCCGCCTTCACCCCGTGAGTGGCTTGCTGACGACCACCAGGTGTATTTCCTGCTGGATCTGGTGGATGAACTGGATCTCTCAGCGATCCTGGGTCCCGCAGAGGCCAAGGATCCCCGTGGGCATAAGGGATTCGACCCGCGGATGTTGACGATGCTGTTGCTCTACGCCTACTGCGTGGGCATCGTCTCCTCCCGCAAGATCGAGCGGGCTTGCTACGAGGATCTGGCCTTCCGGGTGCTCACGGGCAACCAGCAGCCGGACCACAGCCGGATCAGTGAATTCCGGCGCCGCAACCTTGATGCCCTCAAGGGTCTGTTTGTTCAGATCCTGCGGCTCTGCCAGAAGGCCGGGATAGTGAGCCTGGGGCATGTGGCGCTGGATGGCACCAAGGTTCAGGCCAATGCCTCCAAGCACAAAGCGATGAGCCACGAACGGATGCTCAGGGCTGAGAAGGAACTGGACAAAGAGATCAACGCCCTGATGCGCAGGGCCGAAATCCTCGATGCCCAGGAAGACAAGCGCTACGGCAAGGGGAAGCTCGGCAGCGATCTGCCCGATGAGTTGCGACGGCGTCAGGACCGTCTGGCCAGGATTCGTCAGGCCCGCAAGGAGATGGAAGCGGAGACTGCTGCAGCGACGGCTCGGCAGCGGCAGGAGGAAGCAGAGGAGGCCAGGGCCAGAGCGGCGGCTGCCCGAGAGGCGGATGCACCAGATGTTGAGCAGGCCGAGCTCAACAGGAAGGCCGAGACGGCAGCAGCCAGGGCCCAAGCCGCGCGAGACAAGGCGATCGAGGCTGCCGAGAACGCCGGAGTGGAGCCCCCGGATCTGGAGCTTCTGGCCGTCGAGGCGATGCCCCGGAGAGGCCTGGCCCGGAAGGCCGATGGCACCCCAACCAGGAAGACCCAGCGCAACTTTACGGATCCCGACAGCCATCTCATGCAGTCAGGCGGGTCGTACCTGCAGGGCTACAACTGCCAGGTGGCTGTGGACAGCGACCACCAAGTGATCGTGGCGGTTGGGGTCAGCAATCAGCCGCCGGATGTCGAGCATCTGGAGCCCATGCTGCAGCGCATCAGCTCCAGCGCCGGGGAGATGCCCACGGTGATGACGATGGATGCGGGCTACTGGAGCGAGGACAACGCCAAGGCCTGCGCCGATCAGGGCATCGACGCCTACATCGCCACCGGCCGCCTGCCGCATGGGCAGCCACCACCGCCCAAACGTGGTCCACTGCCCAGAGATGCTGATGCCAAAACCCGGATGGCCCGCAAGCTCAGAAGCAAAAAGGGATCCAAGATCTACGCCCAGCGCAAGGCAATCGTGGAACCGGTGAATGGGCAGATCAAAGAAGGACGGGGCCTGCGGCGGTTTCTGCTGCGAGGCCTGGAGAAGGTTGACGGCGAGTGGCACCTGATCGCGGCCACCCACAACCTGCTCAAGCTGTTCCGATACCGGCGCTCAGAACAGCAGGGGCTGGTGGGGGCGATTGGATAGGGAGCCTCGGAGCTGGCGGCGGCCAGAGCTGATCACTGGCCATTCATCGCCAGCCACAGCAAGAGTGGAAGTCGCACGCGTCCGGCTTGCAGATGGCGATCGCCGTCTCAGGAGGCCTGCTGCGGCTCTATCGGCAACAAACTCCTAGGGCCGTGCCAGCCGCGCTGGCCAGGTAGACATCCCCGACTGCAGCACCTGCCGGGGCCTCGGCGGTGGTGGGGTCAATTGCGCCCCGGTAGGTAAGGGCACCGGAGATGGCTGCATGGAGGGTGCCGTCGGCATCCACCGAGAGGTTGGTGCCCGGTTTGATCGCACCAATTACAGCCGCCGTGGCGGGGCTGAGCATGTAGCTCTTGACCTGCTCGGCAGTGGCTTTGTAGGGGGTAGCACCGCGCTGCACCAGCAGCAGGTCGCTGGGTTGGGGCAGGGAACGG
>CAZKER010000107.1:0-7415 GCA_964551845.1 uncultured Cyanobium sp. | reverse complement strand
GTTGGCGCCGGCTAGGCGCCGGCGGCTGCGCAGGGCGTTGGCGGGGTTGAGGCAGTCGGGGGCGAAGGTGACATTGTTGGGTGGGGGCAGTGCTTCCTGAGCCGCACGCAGTTCGGCTGCAATTGCTTCAGCGGTGGTAGGTGCCGAGCCTGCAGGAGCTGGGCTAGCAGGCGTTGCTGTTGCTGTTGCTGCACCGGTCAGGCCAAGGCCTACTTGCACAGGTGCCCCTTGGCTGGCTTCCGGTTCGCTGGGATCAGGCTTGGCCTCGGCAATCGCTACCTGCGCTGGCTTGGCGCCTTCGCTGCCAAGGTCTAAGAAGAAGGAAGCCTTGCGGTTGAACACCATCACGGCAGCAGCGTCGTAATGGGGATTATCCGCTGCTGCGCTGCCAGGCGCCGCTGCCGTCGCGCTGTGCAACACACTTTGTTGGCGCCGCTGCCGCCCAGTGCTGATGTCTGCCCCGGCCCTGCTGTCCCCCGCACTTGTCGCACCCCAGACCTGGAGCCACTGGCTCCTGGCCTTGGCCCTCAATGCCGTGCTGATTGCCCTGGCCCAGCGCCTGCCCCTGCTCACCCGTGCTGGCTGGGTGCACGCCGGCATCCTCGGCAGCTTGCTGTGGGGTTGCCTGGGCCTGCGGGGCTGGCTGGCGGTGGTGATCTATCTGGCCCTGGGCTCCCTGGTGACGCGCCTGGGCTTTCGCACAAAGCAGGCGAGGGGATTGGCGGAGGCTAGGGGAGGGTTGCGAGGGCCGGAGAACGTTTGGGGTTCTGCCGCCACCGGCGCCCTGCTGGCGGTGGCGGCCGCCCTGGCGCCGGCAGCGGCGCCGCTATTGCTGATTGGTTTTGCTGCCAGCTTCGCGGCCAAATTGGCGGACACATTCGGCAGTGAAATCGGCAAGCGCTGGGGGCGCCACACGGTGCTGATCACCACCCTGCGTCCCGTTGCCCCCGGCACTGAGGGTGCGATCAGCCTGGAGGGAACCACCGCCAGCCTGCTGGGCAGTGCGCTGATGGCCGCCCTGATGCTCGCCTTGGGGCTACTGGCGGGCAGCGGCACCTGGCTGCTGGTAACCCTGGTGGGACTGGCCGCCACCTTGATCGAGAGCTTGATCGGTGCCAGCGCTCAGCAGCGGTGGGGTTGGCTCAGCAACGAGCTGGTAAATGGGCTTCAGACAGCGATCGCGGCGCTGCTGGCGATGGCGTTCTCCTGAAGCGAGGCCAGTAGGGCCTCACCTCGCTGTCGGGCCTGGCGGCTGCTGAGCTGGAGCTCCAGAGCCAGCTCGCACCAGCCCAGACCTTCGATCCAGTGCCCCAGCAGCAGCCGCTGCTCCAGGCTGCCGAGCCTGCCCAGTTGGGTGTGTAACCAGCGGGCATCAAAAAGCGTTTCGCCACCCGTCGGAACGTCACCGGGGCTCGTTGCGGCTGCGGAAGCAGCAACGAGCTGATCTAGCAGCGTGCAAGCCCCCTCGCCATCGTCGCCACCTAGGGGGGCATCGAGGCTGCGCACCTGCAGGGCACGTTGCACCGCGGCGGCGTCCTCGAGTTGGGTGGTGCTGCAACCGAGGGCATTGGCCAGGTCTGCGGCGACTAGCGGTGCAAGACCCTGGCCGCGGCGTTGCTCCTGTAGCCGTCGGGCCCTTTGCTGCAGCTCCCGCAGCCGCCTGGGGGTATGTAGCGGCTGGCCGTGGTCGCGCACGTCGTGAAGCATTGCACCCCGGATATAGGGCACCGCATAGCTGCTGAAATTGCAGGTTTGGCCCAGATCAAATGCTTCTACGGCCCGGATCAGCCCCAGGCAGCCTGCAGACACCAGCTCATCAAAAGGTTGCCCCGTGCGCTGGCTCTGGCGCTGAGCCACCATTCGTACCAAGGCCAGGTTGTGCTCCACCAGGGTGTTCCGCCACCACAGCTTCGTTGCAGCATCGGGGCTGGCAGCCATGGCCTCAAGCCAGCTGCGGTTGCGCTTGTGCAGTTGGGAGGGGTTCAGCTCGGCCTGGGCTGGCTTGGCTTGGCCGCTGCAGCGCTGGCGGGCTGATTTTTTCGAGCAGGCAGTGGATGCGCAGGCAGTGGATGCGCAGGCAGGGGAGGGGCGGGAAGTGGCCATGGGGCGGAGACGTCGGTGTTTTTACCGTCGCCGCAGTGCCCTTTCGGTTGGCTCCCCTAGGGCGGTGAAGCGCCCTCACCCAAATGGGTGATGTGAAGTTGCCGCTCAGTAGCCCATGGGGGTTTGTACTTGCAAGAGCTGCAGATCTGCCCAGGCCAATAGGGCTGGCCAGCACCGCACCCGCTCAAATATCCGGCGGTGCCCCTCGGAGTTGAGGTGCAGGCCGTCACTCCCCAGCCATAAAGGCCAGTCTGGATCGGCAAGTATTTCCTCCAGCAACGGCAAAAACGGCACATTCGCTTCCAAACAGGCCTCCTCCAGTAGGCCCTCGTAGCGCCGAATGTCCGCCAGGCAATACCAGAGCACGCCGGCATAGGGCATGGCGGCTTCCTCCACTGGGGTGAGGCCGATTACATGCACCGGAGCAATCTCCTTGGCCTTTTGCAGCAGCTGCTGCAAGCCAAACAAAAAGCCATCAGCATCAAGTTGGGACCGCCCATCGGGCCGTCCCACCCGGGCGGTGTCGTTGAGGCCTATTCCCAGCAGGATCCCCTGGGGTAGCTGGCGCCGCAGCTCGCCGCGGCAGCCAACCTCGCCGCTCAGGCGGGCTGTCAGACGCTCAAGGCCATCGCCACGCACGCCAAGGTTGTAGAGCACCGGACCGCCTGGCAGCTCCATCCAGTGGCGCCTCAGCCGCTCGCACCAGCCCCCCTCCAGGGGATCCCCCCACCCGAAAACGCCGCTATCGCCAAGTGCCACCAGCTTCCTGGGGATGGCCATCACCATGGGGGGTCTCCAGTAGCCACTGGCGTGCGCGGTCGCTGAGATCTTCCCCCAGCAGGGTCAGCAGCGCGTAGGCCAGCACCAGGGCCAGCAGTTGGTCGCCGGCAAACGAACTCAGGGCTTCCAGCAGCTGGCTGCCCAGGCCCGTGGCCCCCACCAGCCCCACTACTACCGATTCGCGCAGGATCACGTCAGCTCGATAGGCGCCATAGGCCAGGTAGGGCCGGGCCAAGCTGCTGAAGCGCCCGTAGAGCAAGGCCAGACGCGGACCCACTCCAGCGGCCAGCAGGGCCTGCTCCTGGTTGCCCCCACTGGTTTCGGTGGCCTCCAGCAACAGGCGTCCAAGAATGCCAAGGTTGTGGAAGCCCAGGGCTAGGGCTCCGGTGAGTACTCCTGGCTGCAGTACGAACAACAGCAGCAGGGCCGTCAGTGGTGGGGGCCATAGCCGGCCTAGGGCCCACAGCCCACGCACCAGCGCGCCCGCTGCTGGCCAGGGCTGTACCAGCACCAGCAGGAGGGGTGCCACTCCCACGGCCAGGGCCGCGGCAACCAAGGTGAGCACCAGGGTGTTGCCGATCAGGCTTGGCCAGGGCAGGGCGGCCACTGCGCCCCAGTCAGCGGCGCCCAGGGGTGGCAGGCCCTGCCATTCCAGCAGGGCGGCGGGATGCACCTCCAGGCGCCAGGCCACCACGGCCAAAACTGGCAGGAGGGCCATTGCTACGGCCACCATCTCCTGGCCCTGCCTACCTACCCCTCGCTGGGCCAGTCCCAGCCGGGCTGGCATGGCCCAGCGCCGCCGTAGCCGACCCATTAGGGCCTCAAGCAGCAGCATTACCGCCAGCAATAGCCACAGGCCGGTCCAAAGCTCGTTGAAGGCCAGCGATTGCAGGGTGAGGCGCAGCTCGGTGCCCAGGCCGCCCAGGCCGAATACCCCCAGCAGGGTGGCGCTGCGCAAGGCGCATTCGAGTCGGTAGCCGCTGTAGCTGATCACCTGGGGCAGCAGTGGCGGCCCTAGGGCCGTGAACAGGGCTGCTGGGGCGGAGCTGCCGCTGCAGCGCAGGGCCTCCAGGCTGGCGGTGGGCAGGGCGTCCAGCAGGTCGCTAACCACCCGTGCCACCAGCGCGCCAAAGGGAATGGCGATTGCCACCACAGCAACCACCGGTTGCAGCCCCACCACCTGCAGCAGCAGCAGCCCCCAGAGCAGCTCGTGAATCGATCGCGGTATGGCCAGCAGGCGCCGTATCCAGCTGGCCGGAGCTGAGCTGCCAAAGCAGGTGCGCCACACCACCCGGGAACTGGCGATTCCCAGCACCAGGCCCAGCACCAGGCTGCCGGCCCAGGCCAGCAGGGCCATGCCGGCGGTCACGGCCAGACCCCCGAGCACCGAGCCCAGCACGAGTGGATCAAGGGAAGGCCGCAGGGCAGCGGCAGCAAATTGCCCCACCAGCTCCCAGCCGCCCCCATGGCTCATTCCCGGCAGCAACGCCAGCAGCGGCAGCACCACCAGGGCGGGCAGCAACACCCACAACGGCGCCGCTGGCCTCATGAGCGTGGGGCCCCGGCGTAGAGCTCCTCGAGCTGGGCTGGTTCAAGGCTGGCCCTGGGTTGGTCAAAGACAAGGCGCCCGGCCCGCAGCCCCAGCACCCGATCGAAACCAGCGAGCAAATCGGGACGGTGCAGGCTCAGCAACAGGGCCCGAGGCGGGCTGGCCAGCTCCAGTAGCAGGGTTAACAGTTCGCCGGCCAGGCGTGGATCAAGGCTGGCTACGGGTTCATCGGCCAGCAGTAGCTGGGGTTCCTGACGCAGTAGCCGGGCCAGGGCCACCCGCTGGCGCTGGCCGCCGGAGAGGGCGGAGACGGGCTGGTTTAGCAGGGATGTGTCGAGATCAAGCCGTTGCAATATCGCTGCGCAGGCCTGGGTTTCTAGGGGTACCAGCAGGTTGAGCAGGGCCCGCGGCCAGCCCCAGACAGCTAGCCGGGCGGCGTTGAGGTTTTGCTGCACGGTGAGCTCCTCAATCAGGCGCAGTTCCTGCCAGAGGGTGCCGATCCGGGCCTGCTGCCGTCGCCGAGCGCGCCCGCTGCGGGCCCGGGGCTCCCCCTGCCAAAGCACCCTGCCCCGCTCTGGGGCCAGTAGGCCATTGGCTACGGCTAACAGGGTGCTTTTGCCCGCGCCGCTGGGGCCCAACAGGGCTACCCGTTCACCGGCACAGACCTGCAGTGATACCCCATCAAGGCGGGGCTGGCTGCGGCCCCGCACGGTGATGGATTGGAGGCTCAGAAGCGGCGTCAAATGCAGGTCGGTTTGCACTGATGATCTTGCTATTAACTCTGGTTGGCCAGCACTTCCTGAAGTTTTGCTTGCAGGCTGTCGCGAACCTCCGGATCACCTACTAACCGCAGGATTCCGTCCCGTGGCCACCAATTGAGCTTCAGATTGCTGACCCCATCTTCAAAAACGGCTAGCTCAAAAGCCCCTTTGTGTTGCCACTGGCACGGCACCCCTAATTGGGCGACCAGATCCTTCAGCTCGTCTAGGGATCCCTTGAACTCCATTGCGAACTTCACGGCTTAAATGAAACATTAATCGCCTGCGAGCCAAAAAGTTTGCATTTTCTGTAGCAACAGGCACATTTAGTCGTCGTCTGAGGTCATGCCTGAGATACTTTTGGGAAATGATTGGCTGTAGGGGGAATTTGCCCGCCGACTCCAATCGTTTCATTCTTTTAATTGTGTTGATGCCAGTTCGTCCTGATGAATTCGTAGGTCTTTTTGGTCTATTTGATCAAGATGGCGACGGAAAAATAACGGCAGCTGAGGTGGAACTCGCTCTCGCCAGTATGGCTGGAGTGATCGCTACTGATGACTGTCTAGCGCTGCGTGATCTGGTTGCTTGCGATGGAGAGGTGGGTCTGGCTGCCTTTAGTGGCTGGGCCCAGGGGAGGCCAGGTTTGGCTATTGCCTCAACTCTTCGTGACATCTTTGAATTAGTAGATAGTGATGGCAGCGGCACTCTCGATTTCCAGGAACTGGAGGTGCTACTCGCTGCTCTAGAGCCCTCCTGCTCGGGCCTGCCAGCGGCGGATCGATTGCTGGCCGCCCTCGATCGAGATGGGGACGACTGCATCGATATTGAGGAATTTCTGCAGCTACTCGAATCCGATGCGGCAATTGTCCTCTCGCTGGCGGATCTGAAGCGACTCAAAAAGACCCTGGCTCACTATGTAAATGCTTCCAGTCGCCCCAGGGTTGCCTTGGTGGAGGTCGACTGCGACCTTGGCGCTGGTACGCCGGGAGCTGGTTCAGGCATTGACCTGCTCAAACAGGCCGCAGCCCGTCAGCAGGACCTGCGCCAAATCAGCGATCGTTTAATAGGGGAGATTCAAGATCAGGCCAGGCCAGGCGCCCGAGCCGCGGAGCTGGGCTCCGCCACCGCCACTCCCCATGCGCGCCATATCGAGACGATTGCCGGCGTGATGCGGGATGCGGCCGCATTGGTGGCCTCCAGTCTGGAGCGCGGGTTGTTTCCAATCGTGATCGCTGGTGATCACTCCACAGCTGCCTCCACCATCGCCGGCATTCGCCAGGCCCATCCCGATCGGCGCTTGGGCGTGGTGTGGATCGATGCCCATGCCGATATCCATTCCCCGTTCACCACACCTTCCGGCAACATGCACGGAATGCCTTTGGCTATTGCTTCGGGTCACGATAATGCCATTGAAGCCATTAATGAGCCGGAAGCAATCACCCGACTGCTTTGGAAGGAGCTTCAAGATCTCAATGGCACAGGCTTGCCATCAATTGCTTTGGAAGATCTAATCTACGTGGCAGTTCGTGATACGGAGCCGGCGGAAAATGTCACGCTTGAGCGCTTCTCGATACCGGTCATTACGACAGATGATGTTCGGAGCTTGGGCCCAGAGCAGGCGGCTCGACGCTGCCTTGACTATCTCAGCCAAGTTGATTTGATTTATGTGAGTTTCGATGTTGACAGCATGGACTCCACTATCTGCAAGGGCACCGGCACGCCAGTGCCAGGTGGTCTTTGGGCCGATGAGGCACGCCAGCTCACTCGATCCCTGCTGGCAGATCCCAGGGTCTGTTGCTGGGAAATCTGTGAGATCAATCCCCATCTCGATTCGCTAAATACCTTGGCTGAAGTGTCACTTGGCCTTTATCAGGAGGTGTTAGAGGTGCTCGACGCCCGCCTCTAAGCCGATGGACACGTCTGGGAAATCGGCTTTTGAGCTGCTTAAAGAATTGCTCCAGCCTGCTGTGGTCCTTCCCTCAAGGCTTCAACAGCTGCTGCCGTCTAGTGGGACCCTGCACCAGCTGCATGGCCCTGTCGCGCGCATCAACCCTGGCTTGGTTTCGCTGCTCGCAGGTTTGCGGGGCTTGGCCCAGGTGATCTTCATCAACAATCCCCTCAGTGGGCTGGTGTTGCTGCTCGCCTTCCTGGTGCAGTCGCCTTGGTGTGCCCTACTTGCCCTGCTGGGAACCGCAGCTTCCCACGGCACAGCCCGGCTCCTCGGC
>CAZKER010000106.1:0-1584 GCA_964551845.1 uncultured Cyanobium sp. | reverse complement strand
CATCGGCGCCGAGTTCACTGACGTTCAATGCCGAACAACCAATGCCTTCCGACTCAGCTCGATGAGGACATGGGTTTCAAACAGCCGGTTCAGCTCCGGCAGAACACGAAGCAGCAGAGCGGTGAGATCCTGGTTGCCGATGTTGCCCGTGGCCACAAGCAGAAGCCTGGCGGGAGTGCCGCGCAAGAGATGACTGCGGACGAAATCTGCATCCTTACTGAAGACAATCCTCGCATCGCTGTCGGCAATGGAGGCAATCATGTTGTCGGCGCTACGATTTCCGTCAGGTAGATCAAGGGTGTGGAGGGTGTCGCAACCCAATTGTTCCAGCGGCCGAACGAGCGATCGTGGCAGCTGGGCATCCAGCAGGATCCTCATGCAGACAGGAGGTCAACCCGCTGAATTCGCGAAAGCTGGGTTGCGTACTCAAGGACTGCCGTGATGTCTTCAGCCTCTAGATCTGGATAATCGGCGAGAATGTCAGCCGCACTCATCCCAGCTGACAACAGTTCGAGCACCATCTCCACGGGATAACGCAACCCGCGGATGGTTGGCTTTCCATGGCAGATCTCAGGGTTGAGGGTGATGCGCCCAAGCTGGTCTGTCATGACGGTTTCCTGGCTTCCCCAGCCTAAGGGGGACAGCAGATCACGACCGTGAGCTGGTTGTGGCGCTGGCATGGGGATCTTTTGGGCCTCTCCCTCACCAATGCCACCCCCGTACCAGCACAGACCCCGCAGCGCCAGGATGCCCCCATGCCCCCGCCCGCCTCCACCATCTACGAGCGCCTGCGCGCGTTCATCGCCGAGCGGATGCACATGAGCCCCATCGACCAACCGTTGAGGCTCTAGCCGAAGGCTTCCGCGCAGCGGTTGGAGCTGCTCGGGCGCCGTAGCCCGGCCCCGGCGCAAGGCGTGACTGAAAGCGGGTGAGGCGGATGGTGGGCCAAGTGCTTATCCGAAAGATCGGCTACAGGGCCCCAGCCCTCAAAGATCCAGGCTTCCGAGCAGTTCTTCGATCGAGCAGCCCAACTGAGCGGCCACGTCCTTGAGGATCTGCCGCAAGGTGCCAACCCTGAGAGGCTTGTGGGCAGGAATGGTGAGGTGCTGCTGCTGGCCCCCAGAGCTTCGGCTCAGCCGCATGTGACTCCCTGTCTGACGGGTCAGCACCTAGCCATGGCGCCGCAGGCGTTCGGCCAGGAGCTGGCCGTTGACGTCTCGCGGAATCCTCACAGGGCCAGCAGTTCCTGCCTCTCGTGATGGAGGCGGATCAGGGGCGGCGCCTCGCCGGGATCGAAGTGGCAGACGACGGCGTCTCGGATCTCCCGGTGGAGCTCCTCAAGCGTGTCGGCCTCGGTGTGGATCGCCGCGGCAGCTGCGCTGGCCCGGAAGGAACCATCCTCCGCCTCCTCGACCACGAAAAGGATTTCCTGCATAGCGCCCTCCAGTGACACCAGTCTTTCAGCGGTGGGCAGGATGTTGCCCCAGTCTGGGCAAAGGGACTGGGGCGGCACTGCCAGAAGGCGTCCCAGCAGGGGCGCTTGCCTGACGGGCCGCCCAAAACCAAACCTGGCCCGGTCGCCCG
>CAZKER010000105.1:0-2976 GCA_964551845.1 uncultured Cyanobium sp. | reverse complement strand
GCTGCAGCAGCGCGGCATTGAGCAGATCGTGATGGTGGGCAAGTTTGTACGGCCTCGTTCGCTCAACCTGCTGCGCTTTGAGGGCTCCACCCTGATGGCGGCGCCGCGCATCCTGGCTTCGCTGCGCAGCGGCGATGACGCCTCGCTGCGGGCCTTAGCCCAGATCATTGAAGAGCACGGCCTGCGGGTGGTGGGCATTGAAGATGTGGCACCGAATCTGCTACCTGAGCCCGGGCTCTACGCCAGCAGGGTGCCTAGTGATTTAGATCGGGCAGATGTGGAGCGCGCCGCTTACATCGTGGAGGCCATCTCCCAGGTGGATGTGGGCCAGGGGGCGGTGGTGGCCAAGGGGCTGTGCCTGGCTACCGAAGCCCTGCCCGGCACCGACGCCATGCTCGAGTGGGTGGCAGCGACTCGAGCATGGCGCCCCGAATCTGGTCGCTCCGGGGTGCTTTACAAGGCTCCCAAGCTCAACCAGGACCGGCGTATGGATCTGCCCGGCATCGGCCCTACCACCGTGGCCAAGGCCGCGGCAGCGGGACTGGCTGGCGTCGCCTGGGAAGCCCGCAGTGCCCTGCTGCTCGATGCTGAGCAGACGATGGCGGATGCTGAGCGGCTGGGGTTGTTTCTGTGGTCGCGGGAGCCTGATCAGGGCTAAGCCAGCACACCCTTACTGCTTGGTACGGCTCCAGCGCGGCGCGGATCCACCTCCACCGCCAGGCGCAGGGCACGGGCAAAGGCTTTGAAGCAAGCCTCGACGATGTGGTGTGAGTTGACGCCTTCCAGCTGGCGGATGTGCAGGGTGAGGCCGGAGTTGTTGGCTACGGCTACGAAAAACTCCTTTACCAGTTCGGTGTCGTAGCTGCCGATCTTCTGAGCCGGAATCTGCAGGCCATAGCTGAGATGGGGCCGGCCGCTGCAGTCGAGTGCCACCTGCACTAGGGCTTCATCCAGCGGCGCCACGAAGTGGCCGAAGCGGTGGATGCCGCGCCGGTCGCCCAGGGCCTGAGCCAGGGCCTGGCCCACGGCGATGCCCACGTCTTCGTTGGTGTGGTGATCGTCGATGTGGGTGTCCCCCTTGGCACTGATCTCCAGATCGATCAGGCCGTGGCTGCTGATCTGGTGGAGCATGTGGTCCAGGAAGGGAACGCCCGTGTTCGCTTCGCAGCGGCCGCTGCCATCAAGCCCAAGGCTCACGTGCACGTTGGTTTCGCCGGTGACGCGGTGGATGGTGCCAACTCGCTCAAGGCCTGGAGGCATGGGTGCTGGGAGCGCTCTACGGCGCCGATGCTGTCTGCACCGATCATGCCGAAGCCTGTTGCCCTTGGCTCAGGTCCATACCGTGGCTGAGCTGGGCTGGGGTAGCTGGGCCAGGGGATGGGCCGGTCCTAGTAGGTCTCGGCTGATCGCAGCGCAGATGTGATGCTGAGGCAGACCTAGCAGTGGATCCCCAAGGGGCTGGTCGAGATAGGCCGCCAGCCGCTCTGCGGTGATGTACCCGGCCATCAGGGCAAAGGCCACGGCGTTACCCAGGGCCGGGGTGAGCGGCTCGGCCTCCAGCCTCAGAAACATCAGCCAGGCAAACAGCCACACCACCAGCCGGCTGAACAAGGTCACCGTTGCCGGCACGGGCTGGGTCTTGATGCGCTCCAGTCCACCAATGGCATTCACCCCATCGCGCAGCAGCTCGCTGAGCAGGCCGCGCCCCGTGGGCTCCAGCATCCCCGCGTTATAGGCCTGAGCAACGGCCTGAGCCAGGCCATCCAGCAGCGCCTGGCTGCTGCTCTCGCCTGGGAAGCGCTGGCGCAGGCGTCCGAGCTGCAGGGCCAATTCCACCGGGCAGGGGGTCGTGGGCCGTAATTCGGCCGCCAGGGTCCACACCAGCAGCACCTGACGCTCCAGCATCGGCTCCAATGGCTCGACAGACAGGGCCAGCAGACCCGTCTTCCAGGCACGGCAGGCGTTGCGCAAGTGGCCCCAGAGGGTGCGGGCCTCCCACCAGCGCGCATAGGCCTGGGTGGAGCGAAAGCCGATCAGCACCGAGGCCACGATGCCCAGCAGGGGCAGCACCAAGCTGGGGGTGAGCTTGCTGCTGAGGGCTGGGCCAAGGGGCACCGACAGCGCTGCGATCAGAAAGGCAACGGCCAGATCGGGCCAGAGCCGGCGCAACAGGGCCGCCAGCAGGCGCAATACTCCAAGGTGACCCGACGCACGCAGCATCCGCTCACATTCCCGTGATGCAGTACCCCGCATCCACGTAGATCACCTGGCCGGTGATGCCGGAGGCCAGGGGACTGGCCAGGAAGGCGGCAGTGCTGCCCACCTCCTCTTGGGTGACGGTTCTTTGCAGGGGGGCCTTGGCTTCCACATTGTGGATCATGTCGAGGATGCCGCCGATGGCGCTGCTGGCCAGGGTGCGGATCGGACCGGCGCTGATGGCGTTGACGCGCACCTGTTTCTCGGGGCCCAGCTCTGCTGCCAGGTAGCGCACGGAAGCCTCCAGGGCCGCCTTGGCCACGCCCATCACGTTGTAGTTGGGGATGGCCCGCTCAGCCCCCAGGTAGCTGAGGGTGATCACGCTGCCGCCTGCATTGAACAGGGGTTTGGCGAAGCGGCATAGGGGGGCCAGGGAGTAGGCGCTCACCTCCAGGGCAAGGCGGAACCCCTCCCTGCTCGTCCTGTGGAAGGGCTGGCGCAGCTCCTCTTTGCCCGCGTAGGCGACGGAGTGAACGAGGAAGTCCAGGCCGCCCCACTTCTGCTCGACCTCGCTGAAGACCCCCTCGACCTCGGCGTCGTTCTGCACGTCGCAGCGCAGGATCAGCTCGGAGCCCAGGCTTTCGGCCAGCGGCCGCACGCGCTTCTCGAAGACCTCGTTCAAGTAGGTGAAGGCGAGGCTGGCGCCCTCGGCGTGCAGCTGCCGGGCGATGCCCCACGCGATGCTCCTGTCGTTGGCGAGGCCGATGATCACCCCGCGCT
>CAZKER010000104.1:0-1776 GCA_964551845.1 uncultured Cyanobium sp. | reverse complement strand
AGCCTTGTCCAATGTGGTATGAGCCTGAACGAGGGGCGTCTTTCCACCCAGGAATGAGCCTGAGCGAAAGAAATTGGGGGTGAAATGAGGTGTGGGTTGATCATCGCAAGGATGGTGATCCACATGAACGAAGCACGGCTGACGACGATCGAGCAGATCGAGCAGTTTCTCAGCGCCAGCAGCTCGATTGAGTTCTCGACGGCAGGCGACGATGGCGAGCGGTATGGGCATATCAGTCGCGTCCTCACCCGCTTTGACTACCCCGGTCGCAAGAAGCGCGAGCGTGGTGTGCTGCTGAGGTACCTGCAGCACACCAGCGGTTACAGCCGGGCGCAGGTCACTCGCCTGGTGACCCGGTGGCAGCGTAACCGCCTGGCTGCCGTCCCCTTGGTCAAGCGCTACCGTGCCCCTGCCGCGCCCTTTGTGCGCAAGTACACCGCCCTTGACGTGGCGTTGCTCGTCGAGATGGACCAGGCCCATGAAGACGTCTGCGGGCCGGCCATCGTGCACCTCCTGCAACGGGCCTACCGGGACTATGACGATCCCCGCTACGAGCGCCTGGCGACCCTGTCTGTCTCGCACCTGTACAACCTGCGCAAGAGCGCCGGCTATCAGGCCCAGCGCAGGAGCTTCACCAAGACCCGCCCGGTGTGCCACGCGATCGGCGTTCGCAAGGCCCCCGGCCCCGAGGGACGGGCTGGCTTCGTGCGCATCGATACGGTTCATCAGGGCGATCAGGACGGCGTCAAAGGTGTGTATCACATCACCTGTGTCGATGCGGTCAGCCAGTGGCAGGTCGAGGCGTGCGTGCAAGGCCTCAGCGAAGCCTTCTTGTTGCCCGTGCTGACTTTGATCATGGATCAGTTTCCGTTCGTCATTGCCGGCTTTCACTCCGACAACGGCTCCGAGTACATCAATCACAAGGTCGCGAAGCTGCTGGAGAAACTGCGCATCGAACAGACCAAGTCCCGCTCGCGGCACAGTAACGACAACGCCCTAGCCGAGAGCAAGAATGCCAGCGTGGTGCGCAAGCATATGGGCTACGACCATATCCCGCAGGCGTATGCAAAGCCAATCAACGCGTTCTACCAGCAAACCTTCAATCCCTGGCTCAACCTGCACCGCCCGTGCCTGTTCGCGACCTTGATCACCAACCACAAGGGCAAGACCGTCAAGCGCTACAAGCCTCAGGATGTGAAAACGCCGCTTGAATGTTTGACCGAGCTGGCGCCACTGGGCCGGGTCACCTTCAAGCCGGGCGTCACCTTGGCGGCCTTGCAAGTTCAGGCCAAGTCACGAACCGACTTGGCTGCCGCCCAGGCCATGCAATCCGCCAAGCGCGAACTCTTTGCCGGCTTCGTCAAACCCAAGCGCCGAGCCTGACGCCTACCCGCGACGACGCCAACCGAAACCCTGCCGCGCTGCGCTTGCCAGACGGACGAATGGCTGCGCCATCTGCCCGCCGGAAGCCCTGCGGGCAGCAAAGCGTACAACCGGAATAAATATTCCTTTAGCCCCCAGGATCAAAACCAACCCGCCAGGATCATCTCAACGCCCCTCGGCGGAATCCGTTAGACTTCCCTTTTCAACCCGTCAACCCACGTCACAGCACCTCCCACTCCGCCCCTCCTTCAGGCTCATACCTGAACTGGAAAATACTGGGGCGCGGGCCGGAATTGGCCAATCGATCTCGCAGTCACCGGATGGCTTGTCGAGGCCAAATGCTGCTGGGCAATAACGATCTCTGGAACGTAGCCAGGTCAAGACAGAGGTCAG
>CAZKER010000103.1:0-2897 GCA_964551845.1 uncultured Cyanobium sp. | reverse complement strand
GGCCTGCTGGGGGTGGGTGCGGCCCTGCTGGCGATCCCCGCCCAGACGGCGATCCAGGAGGACACCCCGGAGAACCAGCGCGGCCGGGTGTTCGGCCTGCAGAACAATCTGATCAACATCGCCCTCAGCCTGCCCCTGGTGCTGGCGGGCACGGTGGTGAGCCGCTACGGCCTGCTGCCGGTGCTCTGGGGCCTGGCAGCCATTGCCCTGGTGGCGGCAGTAATGGAGCGTCCATGGCAGCGCTGGTAGCGTGAGCCTCCGGACGCGCGAGCCCTGGTGGCCCATATTGCCTGGCTGGGCAAGAAAACACCGTTCTGCGGCAACGTCACCTACGGACTGAGCACGACCCACGCGCTGCGCAGCCGCGGCCACGGGATCAGCTTCATCCATTTCGACACCCCTCCCGGCAGCATGGCTCGCTCCAGCGATGCCCTGCTAACCGCAGACAACCTGGGCGACAGCAATGGTGGCGGCCCGGAAGTGGCCCTGCCCTACCTGGTGAAGTCCCAGGTCTACACGATTCCTTCCCTGGGGGCCCAGCGGGAATTGCGCGAATCGCTGGAGCGACTCAAGCCCGACCTGGTGCACGCCAGCCTCACCCTGTCCCCCCTCGATTTCCGCCTACCCGATCTCTGCCAGCAGCTGGGGCTTCCTGTGGTGGCCACCTTTCATCCGGCCTTCGATGCCAGCGTGCGCAACCTCACCGCCGGCACCCAGCAGCTCACCTATCAGCTCTATGCCCCATCGCTGGCCAAGTTTGACCGGGTGATCGTGTTCTCAGAGTTGCAGGCCGAGATGCTCCAGCGCCTCGGGGTAAGGGCCGAACGGCTATCCGTTATCGCCAACGGCGTCGACACCAACATGTGGCAGCCGGCATCGCTTGCCCCCACTACCAGCCCCGAACTGCAGGAGCTGCGCCAGCGCTTTGCGGGGCGGCGCGTCTTCCTCTACATGGGTCGGGTGGCCACTGAGAAAAACGTCGAGGCCCTGATCAAGGCCTGGCGACTGGTCAGACCCGCCGGCTGCGTGCTGGTGATCGTGGGCGATGGCCCCCTGCGCAGCTCCCTTCAGGCCCCGGGTGATGAACCCGATCTGGTGTGGTGGGGCTACGAGCCCAGCTTGGAGCGGCGCGTGGCCTTCCAGCAGCTAGCCGAGGTGTTTCTGCTGCCCTCACTAGTGGAGGGCCTAAGCCTGGCTCTGCTGGAGGCCATGGCAAGCGGCACCGCCTGCATTGCCACCGACGCCGGCGCCGATGGCGAGGTGCTGGAAGGGGGCGCCGGAATCGTGATCAGCACCCAGGGCGTCACCACCCAGCTGCGCACTTTGATACCGGTGCTGCGCGATCAACCCGTGCTCACCGCCGAGCTGGGCCGGCGCGCCCGGGCCCGCGCCCTAGAGCGCTACACCCTGGAGGGCAACATCGACGCCCTCGAAGCGCTCTACGCCGAACTGGTGCCCCAGGGTTCACTGGTCGCCTGAGCCCTGCTCAAGCTCGCGGCAGCAAGCAGCAAATGCGGCCGCCGGATCTGGCGCCGCCGTAATCGGCCGACCAATCACCAGCTGGCTGGCACCGGCGGTGAGGGCCTGAGCGGGCGTCATCACCCGCTGCTGATCGCCAAGGACCGCTCCAGCTGGGCGGATGCCTGGGGTCACCAGGGCAAAGGGCTGGGGGTGGGCCGCCCGCAGGGCAGCTACCTCCAGGGGTGAGCACACACAGCCACCGATGCCGGCTGCGACGGCCAGCTGGGCCATCCTCGGCACGTAATCCACCACAGGCTCCGCTATCGCCAGCTCGGCAGCAAACCGGGCCTGCTGCCAGCTGGTAAGCACCGTCACCGCCAGCAGGGTGGGCGCCGGCAGGCCGGCAGCCAAGGCCGAATCCAGCGCCGCCTCCTGAGCTGCGCGCAAGGCATCAACGCCAGCGCAGGCATGAACGGTGATCAGCTCAGCCCCCAGCCTCGCGGCGCTGCGGCAAGCGCCGGCCATGGTGGCGGGAATGTCGTGAAATTTGAGATCAAGGAACACCCGCTTGCCCTGATCGCGCAGTTGTTGCACAACAACCGGGCCCGCTGCCACGAACAGCTCCAGGCCCACCTTCACCCAGCGCAGCTCGGGCACGGCACGAGCCAAATCCATTGCCTGCTCGGCACCCATGCCATCGAGGGCAACGATTATGCGGTCGGTGGGCTCAAGCAAGGGCCGCTAGCAATCTTGTTGCAGGTTACGGAGGGCGTCGTCCAGGCGACATCGCGATGGCATCCGCACTGCATCGACGCCCCGCTCGCACCGCCCAGGCTGGTGCAATGCGAGCCGTGGCTATGCCCTTCTCCGATTCCACTCCGCTGCCGGTGACCCTGAGCCTTGAAACGGCCGCAAGCTGCCCCCTGCCGGCATGGCACCCCTGGGGCGATGCCGGCATCACCATCCCCTGCAGTTCCACTGATGCGGCTACGGCCCATACCCCGAGCTGGGACGACCTGCTAGGCAGCCGCTAGGGCCGGTGGGGGCTTTCAGCCCACCACCAGCCGCCGGAAGGTCTTCTTGCCCAGCTGCAGCACCTTGCCGGCGAGGGCCTCGGGGCTGGCAAATTCCTGATTGGGATCGGCCAGCTTTTCGCCATCGAGCTTGACGCCGCCGCCCTGGATCTGGCGGCGGGCGTCGCTGCTGCTGGAGCAGAGGCCCACGGCGCTGAGCAGATAGAAGGCCTTGGCGGGGAAGTTCACCCCAACCAGCGATGCTTCCGGCACCTCGGCAGCGGCCGCACCGCTACCCGCCGCACCGGCCACAAGCTTGGCGGCATCAACCTGGGCCGCCACCGCCGCCGGGCCACCATGGCGCGCCTGGGTGATCTCCAGGGCCATCAATTTCTGCCGCTCCCTTGGGTTCTCGGGCAAGGC
>CAZKER010000102.1:0-2675 GCA_964551845.1 uncultured Cyanobium sp. | reverse complement strand
TTTCCGCCACTAATTAACCTTTCGATTAATAAGAACAAAGCACCAACACCCTCCCTCTCAGGCGGTGCAGGCTCCCCTGCTCCTGTGACGCAGTGAAAGCGTCAGTTCCTAAACTTTTTAGTTGTCCAGGTGCTTCCGCTTCCTCCCCCTCTCGGGAGTTCTCGGCGGAACGTCGCCTCTCAGCGACTCAGAAAACTTACAACACCGTCGGCTCTCGCCTTCTCCGTCGTAAGCCTGGTCGCTTCCGGGGATTCCCCCTCGCGACCAGTCCAAAAACATATCACCTCTGTTGCCCCTATGGCAACGATCCAGCCACAAGGGCCTCGGCCCAGGGCATGAAACGTGTCAAGGTTTCCGGACGATCGGCCGCCAGAACAGGAAAATCGGCAGTCGACAGGTCAGATCCAGCAGCTATTGACTCCGGCGATCGCACCAGCCAACGGATCGGGCAGTCCAGCTCGCTGAGCACCAACCAAGCTGCCGCCAAATCCCAGATCTTGGGCGTGGCCTCAAGGGCTGAGATCGTTTGCCCCATCGCCACACTGACCAGATTGAGGCTGGCCACCCCGAGCAAACGAATTTTCCCTGGGAAGCGTTGGTTGGGGAGTTTTTGCAGAACTCCTATCGAACGGCTACACAAGGAAGCGCAACCGACAGGGTGGCTCTGCCCAGAGGGAGCCAGCAGGGGTCGGCCATTGCGCCAGGCACCCTTACCGCGAATCGCCACAATTCGCTGGCGTAGTGGTGGCACATCCAACACGGCCAACACGGGACGACCAGCCTCAAAACGCGCCATCGAAATGGCCCAGTAGGGAATCCCCGCAGCAAAATTTGTGGTCCCATCCAGCGGATCGACCACCCAATAAGCAGGGGATGTAGGCACGACCTTGTTGCCTTCCTCGCTCAGCACCCCCTCACCGGGGAACAGGCTGGCCAAGCCCTCCACCAGAGTTGCATCACTCCAGCGGTCACAGGCGGTAATCAGGCTGCCGTCTGATTTGAGATCGGAGGCCATATGACCGAAGTCGGCTCGCTGCCGTTCGGCCACGCGATCGATCAGCTCAACCAGGCCTGGCTTGAGGTCTGGGAAGGAAAGCACTGAGGGTTCTGGGTTCATCCGAGCTCGAGGGCCAGCACCTTGCTGAGGCTGCGACCCGTATCTTCCCTGAACTGGCGGAGGTTGACGCGCCGAAGCAACACCAGGGCACCAAAAGCCACCACCACCTCCACGCTTAAAACAAGCGCATAAGGGAAATAAACCGACGGGGCGAGCTCAAAAAGCTGCTGAATAGAACGGGCTAGATCAAGCAGGCCACCACCGAGCACTTTCCCCAGTGCGCGAGACAGGGCCTGGGCCAGGCCCCAGACCCCTACAAAAGTGCCGGCGGCCTCAGGCAGGGTTAGATCCAGCATCAGCACCAGCGCACTATTAGTGCCAATGCCAGCCGCCAGGCCAAACAGCAGCATGACGACCTGCAGCACAGGCACGCGGGGCTCTAAACCAGCCAGAGCTAGCAAAACAAGGCTGGCCAAGATCAGCTGGCAACCAAGGCGAGCAGTCGCCAGCTTGCCTAAGCGAGGCACGATCCAAAATCCAGCCAGCAGCAACCCCGTCAAAGTTCCCATACCCCAAATGGCGTTCAGGGATGCCGTTGCTGCAATCGGCATACCAAACACATCCGCTGCATAACTCTCGAGAATGGGGTCCTGAAGAAACAAGCCCAGTGTGAACAACACCAGAAAGGAGAAAAACACCAGCACCTGACGACTAGAGGTGACCAGGGCCCAAGCCTGGGCCAGGGTGATGGCATCCTCTCGGCGCACGCTGCTCGAAGGCTGGGAAAGCTGCTGCTGCCTACCGGGATCAAGCCCCACGGTGGCCACAACTGTGAGAACAAGCACCACAGCGATCACCCGAATCATGAAGCCCAGCAAGACCGGCTCCAAGACGGCAGGATCGGTGATGCCATCAAGACTGCGAAGGCTCAGGCTGATGGAGATCGCCCCAATCACTATGCCAACGGTGAGCAGACACCAGATGAGACCCACAGCCCTGGGCCGTTCAGCCTCGCTTGTGCGATCAATCACCAGAGCGAGATAAGGCGTGGTGGCAAGGGAAATCGCCAGCCCATAAAGGGCAAACAGCCCGCAAAGGCCAGCGATCCCGAAAGCCAGCTCAGGCTGGGACGCCGCTTCAAGCAGGCGCCCCACATGAAAAATCAGGGGGATAGACAGCACGGCCAATCCACAAAACAGGGCCGTGCCTAGCCATATATATGGAAGCCGGTGGCGCCCCGCCCAGGGATGGGAGTCAGAAATTTGGCCGAACAACACCCGCGAGGGGGCCACAAATTGTTCAAATGCCAAAGCCCCACCAACCAGCAAACCGGGAAACTGGAGCTCACTGAGCATGATCCTGTTGAGCAAACCGGCAAAGATGACGGCCAGACAACCCAGGCATCCCTGAAACAACCCCAACCTGAAGGTATTGAGCAATCCAAGGGATGGGGGCTGGTCTGAAGGGGACGCCACCACGTCCTCAGACGGCTCCCTGGGCTGCGGCCTGACAGGCCGGGATCAGGGGAGTGGGTTCAACGGGAACATCGGAAGCGCCAGAAGGCTTGATTGCCGGCAAGGACTGGGGAGTGCAGCCAGCTACTTGGTCGAGGCCAGTG
>CAZKER010000101.1:0-3338 GCA_964551845.1 uncultured Cyanobium sp. | reverse complement strand
CCCCTCGCCCACCCCGTGCGCTACCGCTCTGCCCCCATCCCCCGCGGCGCCTATCCCTGTGCCGATGGCCACAGCTGGGCCGAACCCGATCTGGAGCATGCAGCAGAGCTTTGTCGTGCGGTGGCGGCCCGGCGTTTGGCTCTGGCGGCCTACCGGGAGCGTTTTTCCTTCGCCGTTGTGGGCGGTCGCTATCGGGCGCGGCTGGAGGAGTTGTGGGCGGATCGCGAGGGTGTTGGCGCGCGTTTGCGCTGGCGGGGGGACCGGAGCCCGCTGGGGCGGTGATGGAGGCCCAGCGATTCCACGGATGCACTGCTGGTGGTACTGGCGTACTATGAAGTGATCGGACCTAGTACGTCCTCGCTACGGTGATTGCATTCAAAGCTCCCTCAGCGCCTGCCGTTCTGCCTCCGCCCCGGCTCCTGGATCGTCAGGGCTGGTCGACACTTTTGGCGGGCGCACTGCTGCTCCTGATTTCGTTCACAACGAGCTACGGCGATGACAACCTCCTCCACCGCGCCAGCATCCCGGCGCATGACAAGGTCGGAATGGGTCTCCACCGTGCCGCCCTGGCGGCGCTTGCTGGCGATGCTCAACTGGCGACCCGTCTACGACATCGAGCAAGAAACCGAGCAGCTGAGGATCAGATCGCTCGAGAGCGAGAAGCGTACGAAGCAGCTCGAGAGCGAGTTCGAGCTGAGAGAGCTCGAAAGGGACAGGCGGTTGAAGCTGCTCAAGATCGAGAACAAACGGCTCGCCGAACTCGAATCCAGGCTCGATGCCTTGTTGCTCAATGCCGATTCCTCCTCGCAGACACCGCCCGCAACCGGCTCCAACTGAGCGAAGCCCTGGCTGTGTTGTTGGAAGAGCTCAGGCCGCCTAAAGCCTGAGCAGGGCTGCAGGCCATGACGGTCCCGTCGGACCTGACGAGGGGGCGCTTGGAGGCCCTGAGATGGGCGTACTGGGCAGAGGGGGCAGCTCATGTGGGCGATGCTGGTTGAGCGTGCCTTCTGATTGCCGTAATCCCGCCGACCCAGCCCCCTTGGAGGATTTGGCGGCCTATTGGCAGTGGTTTTCGTTTGTGGGTGCTGGCGGGCCGGCTGAGGTGGGTGGGCGGAGGAGGGTGCCCGCCGCACGCGCTTGAGACCCCCGCGGAAACACAAATGGTCTGCTATTGGTACTGGCGTACTGTTGACTTGGTTGCGAGGCGAGCTGTGCCAGTAGGTGGGCCTTGAAAGTGGATCACTGGTTCTATGGCCTGTCCCAAAGCGCGCCGGATTTGATCGCGCTGCTGCTGCCGGGAGCACCCTCCCTTGGGCCGGATTCCCCTGGCGATGCGCTCTACAGCTTGGAGGCGCCAGAGCTCAAGGCGGCAAACCGTCGACTCGATGGGGCGTTCTGGCCGCGCTCGGCCGAAGCCGGTACGCCGGAGCACCCCGTCGTGCTTCTGGTGGTGCCGCACCGGCGCCTCCACTCCAAGCATGACGCTGCGACTCGGTCCAGTGACCGCTGGCTAACCCTGACAGAATGGAACGGCCATCTGACCTGGAGCGGAACCGATGACGCAAGCTCTATCTGCAGCGGTTGCCTCCGCGGCCAAGCTCCCAGACGAGGAGCAGAACGTGCTGGCAGCGATACTGCTCGAGGAAATGGAATCAGAAGAGCGCTGGAGCGCCTTGTTCGCCGGATCGCAGAACCTGCTGCAGCAAATGGCCAGTTAAGCCATTCAAGATTTCCAGGCTGGCCGGATGCAGCCCGTCGACGAGCTGCAGTGAACTCAGTTACGACTGATCAGTTCAGAGAGCTCTACACCCAGGCGCCCCTCGAAAGGAGACGAAAAATCAGGCGCGCCTAACAACTCTGGCGAGAAAACCCGGCCCATCCTTCCCTCAGATTCAAGAATTTCCATACAACGTTGCCGATCTATTCGGCCCGTGTCGATCTGGTTTCGGGTGGGGTCACACAAGGCCTATGAGGCCTTGCTTCGCACACTCTGACGAGCCCACAACATCACTCCTCGGCCTGCTGCACCAGCACCCGACCCCAGCACTCTTCGCTGAGCTTGACGTGGACCCTGGCAATCGGTCCAGGGTGAGTTAATCGCTGGTAGTGCTACTGGAGGCACTCAGACCTCAAAGGGACTGAGTTGGACTGCAGGGCATTAGCAGCCCACAAGGGGCTGAATTCTCGCGATCTCTTCGGCGAGTTCAGTGCTGGCGACCTCCGTGTCATGAGCAGCCTGGGCACGCAGCCAGTAGCCAGGGCTCAATCCCAGGAAACGGCAAAGGCGTAGATCGGTGTCGGCACTGATGGCCCGTTGTCCGGTCACGATCTCGCTGATCCGCGATGCCGGCACATCAATCGCTTTGGCCAGCCGGTACTGACTGATGCCAAGCGGTTGCAAGAACTCCTGGTCGAGCAGTTCCCCTGGAGTGATCGGTGTGAGGCGGTTCATGGCAGGCATCAGTGGTAGTCGACAAGTTCAACGGCTTCAGGCCCTGCATCCGACCAGATGAAGCAGAGGCGGAATTGGTCGTTGATGCGGATGCTGTGTTGCCCTGCTCGGTCACCTCTCAGTGCTTCCAGGCGATTTCCTGGAGGGATGCGTAGGTCGTCGAGGCGTCCGGCAATCTCCAGTTGCCTGAGCTTGCGGCGGGCCACTCGCTCGAAAGCCTGAAACTGAGGCACGACCCATCCCTGGGCCAGTCGTTCGGTGTCGGGGCATCGAAACGAACGGATCATCTGCACAGCATAGTTCCGCCAAGCAGAATGGGGCACCATGTCGATCCTGGGTGATCCCCCGAGGAAGGTGAGGCCAAAGGCGGAGCCAAGGTGACGCTCCGCGTCTCAGGGCTGCAGGTCGTGAAGGCGCTGCAGGGCATGAATGACACCGGCATCCGAGGCCCAAGCCACCTCGTCAGGCGCCAAATCCTTGAGTCCACGAGAGGAAATCTCTCCCTGTCCCTGCACCGTGTGGAAGGCTTGGGCCGTGGCATGGCGGAAGCCCTGCAGCTGGGCGTGGATGTGATCGCGACGGCCTAGGGCGGCAACACCGATTTCTGCGCCGATGGCCACGTGTGGGGGGAGCCGGATCTAGACCATGCCGCTGAGCTGATGCAGCAGGTGGCAGCCCGTCGGTGTTAGCGGCCTATCGGCAGCGGTTTTCGTGGGCGGCCGCTGGGGCGCGCTATCGGGCGCGGCTGGAGGAGCTGTGGGCGCAGCGGCAGGAGCTGCCGGGGCGGTTGAAGTGGAGGGCTGATACGGCGGGTTGAAGGGGTGAGGGTGCTCGCCCGGGGTGGGTGGTGGCAGATGGGGTGCGCCCGCCGCAGGCGCTTGAGACC
>CAZKER010000100.1:0-2316 GCA_964551845.1 uncultured Cyanobium sp. | reverse complement strand
CTGGGAAAGTGGCCGAAGCCAGGGCAGTGCTGTCAGGGGTGGTCGCAGACCGGGAGGCCGAATGGTGGGAGGCTGGCTCCCGGGGTCTCACTTCAGGTCTTCCCGCTGGACGGAACTCTGCTCGGTTCCGACGGCAGCCCTTGGACTGCCCAACATTCACATCCTAAGAATGGGATGTGACCTTTGCAAGCTTGCTGATCCCCTGGCTGCAGATCTGGCTTGAGGCCGGCCGGGAAGGCCAGGTCTTCACCTACGCCAACTCTGCGCAAACCCCAGCCGGGATCGGGGATCTGGTGCGGGTCAGGCTGCAGGGTCGCCCGCACACCGGCCTAGTGGTGGGCTGGCTCGATCAACTGCCAGCAAGTCTCAGCGGTAAGACAATTCAACCAATCCTGGAGGTCTGGCAGCGGGCTGCCGTTGATCCCGATTGGCAGGACCTGATGGAAAGAGTGGCAACGGAATGCCACACAAGCCTGTTCAAAACCTTGAAAAGCGCCCTGCCGCCGGGCTGGCTGGGCCAGCGCAGCCAGGGGCCCACCCGGCCTAGCCGGGCGATCTGGCTCGTGGAGCGCTCTGATGCAGCACTCCCCAGCCAGCCCCTCACCGAGCGGCAGCAACAGTTGCTGAAGCACCTTGAACGCCACAACGGGCCCATGCCTCTGCGGGATCTTTGTGGTGAGGGTGGCTTCAGCCGGGCCGTGCTCAAGGGGCTAGAGGCTCGGGGTTTGGTGCGGCGCCTTCAGGCTCCCCCCGGGGGCAGGGGAGCTGGCCTCGCCCCAGCCCACTGGCCTGCCCTGACAGAAGCTCAGGCCGCCGCGGTCCAGGCCCTAGCCGGAGCCCCGCCCGGCCAGGAATTTCTGCTCTGGGGGGTCACAGGGGCCGGCAAGACCGAGGTTTATCTGCAGGCGGCCGCCCGCGCTCTTGAGGCAGGGCAGGGCGCCCTGTTGCTCACCCCGGAGATTGGACTGATTCCCCAGTTGCTCGACCGGGCCCGCAAACGCTTCGGCTGCCGGGTGGTGGAGTTCCACAGCGGCCTCTCTGACGGAGCCCGGGTGGCGGCCTGGCGCCGCTGCCTGGAAGCAGAAGCGGTGGTGGTGGTGGGCACCCGCTCGGCGATCTTTCTACCCATGCCCAGGCTGGGCCTGATCGTGCTCGATGAGGAGCACGACAGCTCCTACAAGCAGGACAGCCCGATGCCCTGCTACCACGCCCGCGAGGTGGCCCGGCTGCGGGCCCGCTCCAGCGGCTCCCTGCTGTTGCTCGGCAGTGCCACCCCATCCCTTGAGAGCTGGTTGAACTGTCAAGGGCCCCACGCAGCCACCCGCCTACTGCGACTGCCGGAGCGGATCGGCTCCCGACCCCTGCCTGCCGTGCGAGTAATAGACATGCGCCATGAGCTGGCCGACGGCCACCGCCGTCTGATCAGCCGGGCCCTGATGGGGCGGCTGGAGCAGCTGCAGGAGAAGGGCGAGCAGGCAGTGGTACTAGTGCCTCGGCGGGGCTACCGGGCTTTTCTGAGTTGCCGCAGCTGCGGCGAGGCGGTGCTCTGCCCCCACTGCGACGTGGCCCTCACCGTGCATCGCTCCCAAGGGGGCCAGGAATGGCTGCGCTGCCACTGGTGCGACCACCGCGCTGAGCTGGGCGATCGCTGCGGCCACTGCGGCTCCACGGCTTTTAAGCCCTTCGGTGCCGGCACCCAGCGGGTGATGGAGCAGCTGGCAACCGAGCTTGAAGGGTTGCGCCTGCTGCGCTTCGACCGTGACACCACACGGGGCCGCGACGGCCACCGCCGTCTGCTCGATCGCTTCGCCCAGGGGGAGGCCGACGTGTTGGTAGGCACCCAGATGCTGGCCAAGGGCATGGACCTGCCCCGCGTCACCCTCGCGGCCGTACTGGCGGCGGACGGGCTTTTGCATCGCCCCGATCTGCGCTCTTCAGAGCAGTGCCTGCAGTTGCTGCTGCAGTTGGCGGGCAGGGCAGGCCGCGGCGAAAAACCAGGCGAAGTGCTGGTGCAGACATATAGCCCTGACCATCCGGTGATTCGCCACCTAGTGGATGGGCGCTACGAGCTGTTCTTGGCGGAGGAAAGCCAGCTGCGCCGTCAGGGAGGCCTCGTGCCCTTCAGTCGGGCCTGCCTGCTGCGCCTGAGCGGTCCAAGTGCCAGCGGCACCGCAACCGCTGCCGCGGCCCTAGCCGAAAGGATCCGTGGCCAAGTCGAGGCGGCGGGATGGCTGTTGATCGGTCCCGCCCCGGCCCCGATCGCCCGGGTAGCAGGCAAAAGTCGCTGGCAGCTGCTGCTGCATGGCCCCGCCGGCC
>CAZKER010000099.1:0-1896 GCA_964551845.1 uncultured Cyanobium sp. | reverse complement strand
CTGGCCCTCGAAGACGGCACCTACGCTAATGAGGCCAACCGCCACCGCCGCTCCTAGTCGCTGGCGAAGGCGGCTGCACTTGGAGTGGGTGAGGCGAGGCTGCCCGAGAAACACGACTGGAGAAGATTCCGGCATCGAATAAAAACTACGGTTAGTCAGATCACCAAGAAGCCCGCATGGCACTGTGGGAATATCGGTATGCAGATTCATGACTCCTCTGCTCAGCTCAGCCATTGGATTCCATTGCTGGTGCCGCTTAGGCAAGTGCGCAGGCAGGCGATGGTTTGCGTGTAAATTTTGGAAAAGCGTGTATCTGTCAAGACATCCCGGTGGCCTACCAGGCCGATGCAATCGTGAATGCCCAACGCATAGTTGAAGGGTTGGACCTGATACCGGTTCACCAGTGCAGGCACCTGGTGGGGCGCCCCGTAGCTCAGGCCCAGGCCATTGCTGGCGAATCCCTCCCAGGAAGCTTCTTCGTAGTCGACCAGGCCGCACTGCTGGCTTGCCAAACCGTGGCACTGCAGACCCTCTATCAGAGCCGGAGCCATGCCTAGGGGCAGGGCCGGCGAGGGGTACTGGCGGAGCTCTTCGGCTTTGAGATCGCGCTTCCCCTGCAGTGGGTGGTCTCGGTGGGCGCGCAGTTTGAATTCCATCAGGCCGATTGGCACGCACAGCATGCTGGAGCTGAGTGGGATCAGCCGCGACTGCAGCCGGGCTATGGGCTGCCTCAACAGGCTCTGAAACTCCATCAAGCCCATTAGGGAAACGTCCACCAGCCGTTGCTCCAGCAACGAAAGCAGCCGCCAGCTGTTCATCGGCCGTATTGGCAAAACCTGACCCACCTCGTCTAGGCCGGGCAGAGCGAGATTCCCCAGTTGCCAGCCGATGGTGATTCTGGGGCGCAACTGGCGCACCCGCAGCTTCTGGGCGGCCTGGCGCAGGCTGGTGAGCACATCGAAATTGGATGTGGCCCGGTATTGATCCGCAATACGGTCAAAACCGATACCAAAAAGTTCACTGAAAGAGCGATACCTCCGTGAGCAGCTGCTCTGTGAAATACCTAGGCGCTTTGCTGACTCCACCGTGCTGTTGAACAGCTCCAAGAAGTCGAGGACTTCCAGGTCCGATACGGCCTCTTCCTGCAACATGGATTGAATGCCCTGCTACGCGATCACGGAAACCAACTTCGACACCACGCAGATTCGCAATCAACGCTGTGTTCTGTGACCTGGCGATCGCTACCTGCATTTGCTTATGCAAGATGGCCGAAGCAAGGCTTGATTTTTGCTTAGTAAGTGGAATTGCGCCTGCTGAACCCGACCATGCAGAAATTGCATGAAGAGCATCGAGCACTACAAATGGCCAATACTCAGAAGCTTGCTTGAAACTGGATTCTTTTTTAAATCCGCTCAAACAACTGGCGCCCATCTCTGCGCCTGTTGGGCAATCGCCGGGCCTGGCTCCTGGTGTATTCACCTACTGTTGGGTTGGCCAGCACCTGCTTTGGTTGAGCTTGGATCACCAGATGGGCTTTCTTTTCAGACCTGCCCCGGGCAAAGCAGCTGTGGATGCCTGGGGTTGAGGCGTCAAGGTATAACCATTTTCCACAAAATTTTTTGCTCCGCCCATCTGCGCCGCCCGATGCTTCGCTTATCGCAACGGCTGCATTGGCCTATGCAAACCGCGGATGACTGGGCCAGGTCCGCGAACAAGTGGAATAGGCCTATGCAAGAGCAACCTGAGCTCTGGGCATGTTGTGCCAGACCCCCGGCTAGTCCTCCTAGATTTCGGCTTGATTACCCTGTAATCAAGCCCGCACCAGAGCCGATGATTGCCATCAGGTTCAGGAGTAGATGATCCTCGATGTCAGTGAGGTGAGCGATGCGCTTCGCG
>CAZKER010000098.1:0-2820 GCA_964551845.1 uncultured Cyanobium sp. | reverse complement strand
AGAAAAAACCAGATCCAATTGCGGAGCAGCGTACCGAGGCGCGCAAGCTCTCCCTCCCTCAGCAGGTTCTTTTTCCTCCTGTTGGCCATTGTCTTCCCCGGAGTACGTCCATGGTTCCGGGCCCGATTATTCCATTAGATTGTGTCCTTTCGGCAAGCCTGCGTGACTTGGTCTGATCGGTGCTGATAGCGTCCGGTGGTCGCCCGATCTGGGGCAAGGCCAAGGAGGATGCACCGATGTCGTCAAATTCCAAGCAGGCAATCACCCTCGATTTCGAGGGGGTACGCGAGCGAATCGATCGCTGGCGCCAAGGGCGCGCAGCGGGCAGGCCGATGCCGGCGGAACTGTGGGAAGCGGCGGCCAACGTGGCTCGGGAACAGGGTGTTTCGCGCACCGCGCGCGCCCTGGGCTTGGACTACAAGAATCTGAAGTCCCGAGCGCAGGCTGGGCAGCCGGTGGAAGCGGCAAGGTTTGTGGAATGGGCGCCGCCGATGCCCACCGCAGCGTGCCGCATCGAAATCGAAAGCGCCAACGGCACGCGCATCAAGATGGAACTACCGTCGGTGGCCGGGGCACAAGTCGCCCTGGCGCTGTGCGCGACAGTGGGGGGGATGGCGCGATGATCCAGATTGCCCCGCAGATGCGCATCCTGGTGGCGGTGCAGCCGGTGGACTTCCGCCTTGGGATCGATGGGCTGATGGCACTGTGCCGGCAGCGGCTCAACGCCGATCCGTTCTGCGGCACGCTGTTCGTGTTCCGCAATCGCAGGGGCACGGCGCTGCGCGTGCTGGCCTACGACTCGCAGGGATTCTGGCTTTGCCACAAGCGGCTCTCGAGCGGGCGTTTTCGCTTCTGGCCCACCGAGGCGAGCCAGGCCGGGTGCACGCTGGAGGCCACCGAACTGCAGGTGCTGCTCATGGGCGGGGATCCCAGCTCCACGCGGGTGGCGCCGGCCTGGCGGCGACTGGAGAGGGCGGCGTAATCTCAGGAGCTGTCGATGGTGCGCAGCGTGTCGCGGTAGTTCCACGGCATCCACTGCGCGGGCTCGGCGGCCAGCGCGGCCGCGTGGCGCTGCAGGGTGTTGAGGTAGTCGAAGGCGTTGACCTCGAGCAGGGCGCAGGTGTGAATCAGGCTCATGAACGTGTCGCCGACCTCGGCCCCCCGGTCGGTCTTGTAAAAGAGGGCGTTCTTGCGGTGCAGGATCGCCCGCTTCAAGGCCTGTTCGGTGTTGTTGTTGTCCAGGGGCGCGCCGGCTTTGCGCAGGAACAGGGTCAGTTCCTTCCAGTGTTTATCCATGTAGCCGATGGCCTCCCCCAGGCTGCCGTTGGGCTCCACCTGGTGCTGCACCATTTGCTCGCTGAGCCAGACCCGCAGCGCATCCATCAACGGCTGGCTGTGGCAGCGGTGGAACTCGAGTCGCTCGAGCGGGGACAGGTTCTGTTCTTTGCACTGGGCATCGTGGCGATACACCTGGGCCAGCGTCTCGAGCACGAACCGGCATTCCTCGGGGAAGTGCGGCGCCACCTCCACGTACTTCCTGCGAGCATGCGAGAGGCAATTGGCCAAAATGGTCTGAAACGCCTTGGGCACGTTGTGCGCGAGCCCGTCGCACATCTGGATCGGCGGCCCGAGTTCGGCGGCGCGCTGGGCCAGCACCGTGGCCAGGTTCTCCCCCGCATGCCCCTTGCCCGTGAAGAACAGGGCGAGGGTGCGCCCATCGCGGCGCGACAGGATGGCCGTGGTGAAGATCCCCGTGCGCGCGGGCTTGCTCTGCGGGCAATCCTGCGCCGCCGATTTCATCCGCCCGAGAATCTTCATCGTGGTGTCGTCGTTGTGCAGCACCTCGCCCTGGGCGGCTTGGCGGATCAGCTCATCGAAGGCGGGCTTGAGCTGCGCGGCGGTCTTGTCCACGATCTCCCACTGCGTCGAGGCGGGCAGCGGGATGCCCAAGCCTTCCTGCAGTCCGGCCAGCCGGTTGAAGGGCACGCCAGTGCCGTACTTCAAGAGCGCGATCATGCTCGCCGCGCCAGCGTCGTACTTCTCGGGCCCGACCCCCTCAGGCGGGGGCGTGTCGAACACCTCCAGGCACAGGTTGCAGCGCAGCTTCTGCAGGGCAAACACGCTGGCCGCCAGGGGCGCCTGGCCGGTGACGCGGATTAGCACGCCCGGCTCCAGTTCATAGAGCTTGCCGCGCCCGCACGCCGGACAGGGCTCGCCCGGGTGCAGCGTGGGATGCTCGACCGGGATGGTGCGTGCCCCCGGGTAGTCCTGCGCCCCGTTGCGGCCATGCCCCGGCGCCTTCGCCGCCGGCTCGGGGGCAGAGTCAGCCGGGGAGCTCGTCCCGGTGTCCGAGGCCACGCCGGTGTCCGAGGGCGCGCCTTTGCCCACCAGGGATTTGAGCACGTCGGCGGTTTTCTCCGAACTGGCGCCGAACAGGATCTGGCGCAGCCGCGCAATCGTGGTGTTCTTCTTGCCCAGCAGTTGCGTCAGATACACCAGGGTATCCAGCGCGGCCTTCAACTGCTCGTATTCCGCCTCGCTCAGCGCTGGGCGCGCCCGCTCAAGCAGGCGCGCCAGATCCTCGCGCTTGATCTCCTGGACCTTGGGCGAGGCTTTCACAGCGCGCCCAGCCGCGCGCGGAAATCCCGGCACAGCGGGTAGCCGAGCACTTGCTTGACTGACCGCGTGGGCGCGCGGGTGGGGGCATCCTTGCCGCGCCCGGTGGTCACCCCCAGGGGCACCCAGTTGGCCGCCCGGTAGCAGGTGCCGCGAAAGCGGGCCGGATCCACAAAAGTCTCCAGGAAGCAGAGGGGGTGGCCG
>CAZKER010000097.1:0-1720 GCA_964551845.1 uncultured Cyanobium sp. | reverse complement strand
TGTTCGCGTTTCGCCTCGCGGCGCTGCACCTCCACCAGCTCACCCTCAACCGTCTGCAACTCGCGGCGCTCGGGGGCGAACTCATGGCCGCAGTCGGGGCAGACCTGCTTGGCGCTGGGCATCGCGCTGAAACAGCGGGGGCAGACGCGGACGCTGGGGGCTGCTTGGCGGTCTTTCTTCGGCGTGCCGTCTAGCGACCACTCGCGCTCCTCAAGGTGATGGCCCAGTCGTTGCGTGTTCCCGACGTGATCGAGGATCACCGCTGTCTTGCCGGGCTGCGGACGCAAGCAACGACCGATCATCTGCAGATGCAGGCTCACGCTCTGGGTTGGCCGCAGCAGGATGCAGCCGGCCACGCTCGGCACGTCCACACCCTCGCCAATCAGCGCACAGCTGGTGAGCACCTTCAACCGGCCGGCGCCTAGATCACTGAGCAGCCGCTCACGCGTCGGGCCGTCCATCGTGCCGTCGATGCTGGCTGCTGCCACGCCATGACGGCTGAACAGATCAGCCACCGCCGTCGCGTGCGCAATCGAGCAGCAGAACGCGATCGCGGTCTGGCCGTTCAGATACCGCCGGTAGTGCGTCAGGCAGTCGCCCATAGCCTGGCCCGCCTGCAGGATCTGCCCCGCTTGCGAAAGGTCAAAGTCGCCCATCCGCTTCCGCAACCCCACCAGTGATGGGCCCGGCGGTGCCAGTACCCTGGCCGGCGCCAGGAATCCTTCGGCGGTGAGATCGGCTGGCGTAGGGCCCAGCACCATCGCCTGATACCACTCGCCCAGCCCGCGGCCATCACCTCGCACTGGTGTTGCAGTGACACCCAACACCCTGGCGCTGGCGCAATGGCTGAGCACCTTTGCCCATGTGCCGGCGTTGCTGTGGTGCGCCTCGTCAATAACCAGCAACTGGAAATACTCAGCCGGGATGTAATGCAGCCGCCGCGCCAATGTCTGCACACTGGCGACCTGCACCGGCTGGCTCAAGTCCATCGATCGCCCGGCGGCAATCAACCCATGGCGCACACCCATTGCCGCCAAGCTGTCGCTCGCTTGGCGTAACAGCTCCTGCCGATGCACCAACACGCAGATCCTGTTGCCCTTGGCTGCGGCTTGCTCTGCAATGTGGCTGAACACCACCGTCTTGCCGCCGCCGGTCGGCAGCACGAACAGCACAGCCCGGTGCTGCGCCTGGTACGACTCGCGGATCTGTTGGACGGCTTGGAGTTGGTAGGGGCGAAGTTCAATCACGTCTGGCGCTGTGAATAGGGTGCCACCACCGCCCGACTTGCTACCGCCCCAGATTTCAGCCGTAGGAACCAGCGGCAGACCGCGACGGGTCCGGACAGACGAGAGGCCGCGTGAGACCCACCAGCTGGCCCGGCTAGTGGACGGCATCGCCATGGAGTGGGGCTTTGGTGGTGGCTCGCGCATCCTAGCCCTAGAGGTTCCGTTTCTGCACCCCTTATGATGCAGATTCACACCCCCGCCACCCATGCCCACTTGGCCATCGCCTGAAGGACGCTCCGCCATCACCCTTGAGCTGCGGACTGATCTCCTAATTCACCTCGACACTCAAGCCAGTTACATGGGCTGCTCCCGCGCCGCCTACATCCGTGGGCTGGTGATCCGGGATATGGAACGCCAGGGCCCTGGTCGCGCATCGGCGAAGGCCTGACCCATGCCCACGCTCCTAGAGCAGCTGCAGGAGATACCCCCCTCCT
>CAZKER010000096.1:0-12046 GCA_964551845.1 uncultured Cyanobium sp. | reverse complement strand
TGTTGATCACTCCTCTTCTGAGCTGCCCAGGGGGATCAGCTTGATCTGCTTACGGCCGAGCTTGATCTCGAACTCATCACCGGGCTGTAGGTCGAGCATGGCGGTGTAGGCCTTGCCCACCAGCAGGTTGCCATTGCCTTGAACAGTTGCGACATAGCTAAGGCTGCGTCCACCCTTGCCCCGGCCGGCGGTATCGGTGCCGAGGTTCACCCCCTTGGCGCCCAGCAGTGCCTCGTAAAACGCGGTGAAGTTGAGGCGCTCGCCGCCGTCTTTTTTGGTGCTCACATAGCCGCACTCACGCACGAGCTCCGACTTGGAGACGTCGCCCAGTTCCTTGACCTTGGTAAGCAGTTCGGGGCCGGTAAGCATCGTGACTTTTGGAGCGAAGTTCACAACATACCAAACCCGCAAACTGTGTCAATCCACTACATCATCAGGCAAGACTTTGTTTCCGCTGGATTCCCGGCAACCAGTAATGCAGCCGCGCGATAATTCGGCAGCCGCCTGTCAACGGAAGTCTTAGCAGGCGTGCGTATGGACACTGTTGATGCCGGCCGGGCCTTTTCCACCATGCCTACCGGCAGCGCTTCGGAGCTGGGGGTTTCGGCCAGCACCGGGTTGTGCATACGCATGGTTTCAACGGTGGTGCCGCAGCTTCCGGCAAGGAAGTCGAGCGTGTCGCCTGAGCGCAGCACGTAGACGCGGTTTGGCTTGAGCGTGAAGGTCACTCTCTCGCCCTGTCCGCTCCATACCAGGTCGCCGATGCCACCGTGTCCATAGGCGTTGCCAACGATCAGCAGCGCAGCAACTGCTCAACCATCCTCCCAGCGGAATCCCATGTCATCCCAGGCTTTTTGATCCTCGATCGGTTCGAGGTGGGTGAGCACGTGGGTGCGGGGCAGAGCCGTGGCGATTTCTCGCTCAAGCTGGTCGCAGAGGTCATGGCCGGCCTGCACTGTCCAGGCGCCTGGCACCAGCAAGTGAAAGGTCACGAATCGGCGCGAACCGGCCACCCGGGTGCGCAGGGCATGGAAGCGTATCTCCTCCGTTTTATGGGAGTCGAGCAAGGCCTCCAGCGTTGCTTGCTCTTCTTCAGGCAAGGAACGATCCAGCAGGCCGGAAGCGGTTTCGTGGAGCAGCTTCCAGCCGGTGACAACAATATTGAGCGCCACCGCGATGGCAATCAGTGGATCGAGGATCGTCAGCCCGGTGACTTTCACCAGGCCAATTCCCAGCACCACTCCGATCGAGGTCCAGACGTCAGTCAGCAGATGGTGCGCGTCGGCTCGCAGGGTGATCGAGTGGAAACGGCGGGAGGCTCGTAGCAGGATCCAGGCCACTAGGCCGTTGAGGGCGGTGGCCACCAGGGAGAGAGCCAGACCGATTCCTAGTTGCGCCAATGGCTCGGGTTGTAGCAGTCGGCCAACGGCGGCGTAAATGATCGCCAGAGCCGCTACCACGATCAGCACACTCTCCAGACCACTCGAGAAGTATTCGGCCTTGAAATGGCCGTAGTTATGGCTCCGGTCGGCCGGTTTGGCGGCCAGAGTGAGCGCCCAGATGGCGCCAAAAGCTGCTACTAGATTCACCCCAGATTCCATCGCATCGGAGAGCAACCCCACCGACCCGGTAAGCCGCCAGGCCGCCGTCTTCAGCACGATCGTGGACACCGCAGCTGCCACCGAGAGCAACATGTAGGAGCGCGGGGAGGCAAAGGCCATGGGAACCGAATGGTGGCAACGGCATGATGGCGCCGTTGGCGTAAAGGCGCTCACTTCCCGAAGTTGCCTGATCTTGCTGGGATTCTCGGTTTGCCCATAGCCGTACTTTGCACCGGCATTTTTTTCTTGCTGTCCCTGCAGGATGTGGATACGGATCGCTAATCCGCGCCAATCTCTATCTCTGCCCCACTCAACGATGGGCCTTAATCCTCTGCCTTTTGTTTGCGCAATTGCAGCCAAGCTGGGGAGTGCCCGCTGGATTGGTTCAGCTTGAGCAGCCGTTAGGCCTTCTTGTGGGGATGATTATTGTAATTATCGTAGTGCGATGTTTTTTCATCTGCGGCATGTCTTGCGTTATGCCTACGACCGGCCGGTATTTCTTGAAACCACCACTCTGAGGCTCACCCCTCGCAGCGATCCAGCCCAACGTCTGTTGCATCATCAGATGCACATAAGTCCGGAGCGAGCCGGCAGCAGCAGTGTGCTGGAAGCTGATGGCGGCGAGGCATTAGTTCTTTGGTTTGATGGGCTCCAAGAAGAGCTCAGCATCGAGGTTGAGATGGTGGTGCACACCACCAGGGAGAACCCCTTCGGTTGGATCGTCACCTATCCACCAGTCTTGCAATTGCCTGCCACCTATCCACCGTCAGAAGCCAATTCACTTGTGTCTTGCCTGCAGGGGAGCAAACCCATTGCCAATGCTGTGCAGCAGTGGGCAGCTGAATTGGCTGCAGCGGTCGATGGCTCCTCCATCAACTTCTTGATGCACTTGGCAGACGAAATTCATCAAGGCTTTCATCACGTCGGCCGACCTGACGGTGAGCCGATGGAGCCCGTCGATACTTTGACCACGCGGACGGGTGCCTGCCGCGACACCGCCATGCTCTACGTGGAGGCTTGCCGCAGCCTTGGTCTTGCGGCTCGCTTCGTGAGTGGCTACTCGATGCACCACCCCGAGGAGGTAAGCAGGCATGAATTGCACGCTTGGGCCGAGGTCTATCTGCCCGGTGCTGGTTGGCGGGGCTATGACCCCAGCCTTGGCCTTGCCGTTGCTGATGGACATGTGGTGCTGACTGCCGCTCCCGATCACCGACTGGCTGCTGCTGTGAGCGGGAGTTACCGAGGCACCGGAGTTGGATCGTCGATGCACTACCTAGTTGATGTTCGCAGCGCTGTAAGCCTCGAGGAGCTCCAGTCCCTCGATCACGACCAGCCCCTAAGGCTTACTCCGCTGGAGCAGTGAATGTTATAGGCAATTATTGCCAACCATTGTTGATTAGAAGTGATAATCATGTGTGATCTAGCAAGCGGCGTGGAGGCGCATCATGGGGCTTCTATCTGCCTGCGTTTCCGTCAATTTACGCTTAATCCATGGACGTTGTTCGGTTTTGATAGTGCGGCGTCCAGCGTGCCCGCTCCAGCAGCCCTGCCACAGCATCCTCCTTGACTCCCTCAGGCGCGAGCCCCTCCCGGATCCCTGCCAGGGCCACAGCTTCCGCCACGGCAGCGCCGACTGCCGCCGCATCACTTAGGGCCGGCATCAGTGACGCTTGAGGATTGCGGCTGGCGGGGATCCACGCGGCCAGAGCTTCCAGTCCCGCATCGATCATCCCGTCGCTGATTGCCCGCAATCCCACTGCCACGGTTGCAAAGCCAAGACCGGGGAACAAAAAGCAGTTGTTGCACTGCCCGATCTCACGCAGTCCCTCCGGCCGGGTCACCGGGTCGAAGGGACTGCCGGTGGCCACCAGGGCCCGCCCATCGCTCCAGGCCAGCAGATCTGCAGGGTTGGCCTCAGCCAGGCTGGTGGGGTTGGAGAGGGGCAGAATCACCGGGTTGGGGCAGTGGCAGGCCATCGCTGCCACCACCTGTTGGTTAAATGCTCCCGCCACGGTGGAGGTGCCGATCAGCACTGTCGGTTGAACTTGCTCCACCACCGTCTGCAGCTCAATGCGGCCCTGGCCATCGCGCGGCCAATGCTGTATGTCTGCTGGATCACGGGCCAGGGGAGCGGCTGCGTCGCTGAGATCCGCCATTCCTTCCAGCAGCAGCCCCTGCCGATCTATGGCCCAGATATGCCGGCGCGCCTGCTGACGGCTAAGTCCGGCGCGCTCGAGCAGCCGCAGCAGCCCCTCGGCAATGCCGCAACCGGCCGTGCCGGCACCAAACAGCACAAT
This sequence comes from uncultured Cyanobium sp., assembly GCA_964551845.1. Taxonomy (GTDB): domain Bacteria; phylum Cyanobacteriota; class Cyanobacteriia; order PCC-6307; family Cyanobiaceae; genus Cyanobium_A. The sequence goes on along the minus strand of CAZKER010000096.1, from coordinate 8,148 downwards.
TCGCTGATCTACCAACTGTTGTCCCAGCCCGCGGCAGGCGGCCAGCACTGCAGCGCTGGCGACGCCACTGGTGCCCTGGATGTCGTCGTTGAAGCTCGGCAGTGTCCAGCGGTAGTGCTCAAGCAGCGGGCGGGCATGGCTGGTGCCGAAGTCTTCCCAGTGCAGACAGGCGCCGGGGCATTCCAGTCGCACCGCCTGGACAAACTCCTCAACAAAGGCCAGGTATGCCTCCCCGTCAAGGCGCCGTTGACGCAGGCCGGGGTAGAGGGGATCGGCCAGCAGGCTGGGTCGGTTGGTGCCCACGTCCAGCGCCACCGCCAGCACCCGGTTGGGGTTGAGGCCGGCGCAGAGGGTGTATACGGCGAGTTTCCCCTGGCAGATGTGGATGCCGCCAACGCCCTGATCGCCTATGCCCAGGATCCCCTCGGAATCGGTCACCAGCACCAGATCCACTGGGCCGCTGAGGGCATTGCGCAGCACCTGGCGCAGGCGGCCGCACTGGTCGGCGCTGAGAAACACCCCTTCGATCGGTGTGCGGTAACTGCGGCTAAATCCCTGAATCACCGCCCCCACGGTGGGGGTGTAGACGATCGGCAGCACCGCTTCAAGGTGATCGGCCAGGAAGCGGTGAAACAGCACCAGATTGGTGCGCCTGAGCCCGTCAACAAACGAAAAGCGCTCCAGGTTTCCTTGCAAAAGGCAGAAGGCTTCCCAGCACCGCTGCACCTGCAGCTCCAGGCTCTCCACCTGGGGCGGCAGCAAACCCTCTAGACCGAGGGCTTGGCGCTCAGAGAGGCAGAAGGCCGTGCCCTTGTTGAAAGCAGGATCCCTGAGTAGATCCAGCCCTCGTTTGCTGACTGGCTGATCCATGGTTCTGGGTTTCGGCCGTCAATTTCCGCTACTGAAACGGAGATTGAGCAGCCTTAATGGTAATTGCCACTACCAAAGCCAGATCCACTCCTGCAGCAGTGGCGCAGGTTGCTACAGAGCAACCATCCACAATCAGGGTTGTAGGGGGTAGCGCTCGGCACAGTCACCGGCGGCTTATTAATCCCAAGCTAGAAATCCCGTAGGGCTCAACCAATGGCTTTATTCACGGTCACGCTCGATAGCGGCGAATCATTCTCATGCGCCGATGACACTTACATCCTTGATGCAGCAGACGAGCAGGGCATTGACCTTCCCTACTCCTGTAGGGCTGGTGCCTGCAGTACCTGCGCCGGACAGCTTTTAACTGGCAAAGTTGATCAATCTGATCAGTCTTACTTGGATGACGAGCAGATAGCCCAGGGATTTGCCCTGCTGTGCGTTAGCTATCCACTTAGCGACTGCACGATCCGACCTAATGCAGAAGATGATATTGCGTAAATATTTGCATAAATACATTGCATGAATGTATTACGTAACTCCCTCGTGGATTAGTCGTTGGGAATTTGACGGGCTATGTGTAGGCATTTGGCACAAAGAATTGCTCGTTAAGCGGCGGACGTTGATAATCACCAACGCTTTTGCGGGGAGGCAACTCAATAGCCTCAGGTGTCATATCTTCGTATGGAACTTTACTAAGGATGTGGCGAATACAGTTGAGCCGGGCCCTTCGTTTGTCGTTGGCCTCTACCGTGAACCATGGCGCCTCGGGGATATTGGTGCGAGAAAGCATTTCGTCTTTGGCACGTGAAAACTCCACCCAGCGATCTCGCGATTCAAGATCCATTGGGCTGAGCTTCCACCGCCTAGCAGGATCCTCAAGTCTTGAGCGAAAACGAACTTCTTGCTCCTCGTCACTTACTGAAAACCAATACTTGAGCAAGGTGATGCCACTGCGCACCAGCATCCGTTCGAATTCAGGACAAGACTGCATAAACTCCTCAACCTGTTCAGGGCTACAAAAACCCATTACCTTCTCTACTCCGGCGCGGTTGTACCAGGAGCGATCAAAAAGCACCATTTCACCAGCAGACGGGAAATGCTCTACATAACGCTGAAAATACCATTGACTTTTCTGCTGATCTGAGGGGGTGCCTAAGGCGACCACCGTGCAGCCTCGGGGATTTAGCGGTTCGGTTACACGCTTGATCGTGCCTCCTTTACCTGCCGCATCACGGCCCTCAAATAGCAGAACAATGCGATAGCCAGTGTGCTTTATCCAATACTGCATCTTGACAAGTTCAACTTGCAAAATTGCTAATTCTTTCTCGTAGAACTTGCGATCAAGCTTCGGTAGGCGTCCCTCGGAGTTCGAGGTGAAGTCATCCAGTATTGGAGAGGGGTGGTAGCGATCAGTTCCGTCAAATTGAGAGTAGAGTAAGCTATTGCTCGCCTTATGTTTCTTTTTGCTTTTCTGTTTTCTTCGTTTTTTCGCATTTGCCAGCTTTAGGGCGTCGCCATTCATGACTAATTATGCAATATGTTTAGTTTGTTTAGAATCTATTTATGGTGGCCGCGGCATCCATCGCTACAAGCTCTGCGTTCTATGGCTTTTCTTCCAGATCTGATCCATTTACCAGGCTTCTACATATTGACCGGGCCATTATGAATAAACGTGAGATGGTGACATCTGATACTGCTTAATCAAGAGCATTGCCTCAAATTTTGAATTGAAGGTGGGCCGCATATGCTGTTGTCATTTTTTCCTGGTTCAAGGCCATTGTATCCACATTGCTCCGCTCTGTGTCGTCCCCGCGTTAAATTCTCCCCCGCACTAGTTGCTCATTAATCCGGTTTGTCTTATTCCAAAGATTGCAGGGTTGCAGAATTCTGCCGCTCCTTATAGGGGTGAGTGGATTATCTATCAGTGTGCCAACCGTGAATACAGAGCAGTTCACGAGGTGGAGCAGCGCAATGGTAAGCGAAAGGCTGTAGAGAGTGTCTCGCTTTCATCACTTGCAGATGCTCAATCCTTCACGAGTTATTTGGGTTTCTACGGCTGGCAGAGAGTATGGGATCTAACTGGTGCTCCGATCTTGTAGGAATTGCAAGTACAGCACCTCCACTCAGTACAAGCCTTCAGCTCAAGAGCAGCGCCAGCCCAGCCCAGCCAACTCCGGCGGCAGCCGCGGCACCTATGACCTGCAAAACGCTCCAGCGCCACTTGAGTTGGGCCAGCAGCCCCAGTGCCACCACCAGCGCTGCTGTTGGACTGAATGCTCCCAGCGGCCAGAGAACCGGACCTGAGAAGAACACCGCCAAACTGGCTATTACCCCGACAACGGCTGCAGTGATCGCCGTGAGCGGCGCGCTGAAACGTAGGTCACCGCGGCTTGCCTCCACTAGAGGTGCCCCAGCGAGTATGAACCCGAAGGACGGCAGAAACGTGAACCACACCGTGACCAGGGTGGCGGCTACAGCCAGCGACAAACTGCCACCCGCATCGCCAAGGCCATCACCAAGTCCCCGGTTCCAGCCGCCCATGAAGCCCACGAAGGCCACCACCATGATCAAGGGCCCTGGGGTGGTTTCCCCTAATGCCAGGCCATCAAGCATTTGGCTGGCGGATAGCCAGCCAAACTGCTCCACGGCACCTTGGGCCACGTAGGGCAGCACGGCGTAGGCCCCACCAAAGCTGAGCAGGGCGACGCGCGTGAAAAAGCGAGCCATCACTGCCAGGGTGCCGTTCCAGCCGCCAACGGCACTAAGCAAGGCCAGGGGAATCAATATGGCCAGCCCCCAGACCAGCAAAATAAGCGCCAAATGGCGGCGTGAGAAACGGCAATGCTCGGGTGTGGGCGTTTGGTTGCCATGAATGGGCTCTTGCTGTGTCAGGGCAGTGGTTTCCCTTGTCGATGCGCTCAGCTGGGTGGCTGGGCTTGGGGCTGTTGGGGCAAATAACAGTCCAGGGCGCCAGCGGCCCGCCACCAAGCCGCTGAGAGCGGCCCCAAGCACCACCAGCGGATAGGGCAGGCGCAGCACCGCCAAGGTCAGAAACGCCGCGGCAGCAATGCCGATCAGTAGGGGTGTGCGTAGGGCCCGCCGGCCGAGCCGCCAGGCAGCCACCAGCACAATCGCCAGCACCGCCGGCTTGAGCACGACGAACACACTCGCCAGCAGTGGCAGCTGGCCCCAGAGCGCATAGGCAGTGGCCAAGGTGGTGAGCACCAGCACCGATGGGGCCAGGAACAGTCCGCCGGCGATCAAGCCGCCTGGCACTCCATGCATCAGCCAGCCCAGATAGGTAGCCAGCTGGGTGGCCTCCGGACCGGGCAGCAGCATGCAGTAGTTGAGAGCGTGCAGAAAGCGCCGCTCTGATAGCCAGCGACGGCGATCGACGAGCTCTCGGTGCAGCAGGGAGATTTGCCCCGCCGGCCCGCCAAAGCTCACCAGGCCGAGCTGCAGCCAGAAGCGAGAGGCCTCTTTCAGGCTCACGGCTTCCCTCGGTGTGACGAGCTTCATCCTGATCAGTGGACCGGTGACTCTGGTGTGAAAGCCGCCATAGGCGCCGGGCGTACGCCATGGCTATTGCGCTGCTTCACCTCACCAGCGCAGAAGAGCAGGGATTCACCGGGCTGAACGGGCTGCCAGTGCTCGTCGGTAGTGAGTGGTTCGGTGCTGAGGATTGTCACCACATCGCTTGCTGTGGTGTGCATTGAAAAGTCCACCTGCAGTGGCGGATCGGAGAGGGTGGCACTGCGGAAGGGTGCACGCCGGGTGAGCCAGTGCAGCCGGCTGGTGGCGGTGGCAAACAACCATTGCCCGTTGCTGATCAGGGCATTGAAGGTGCCCCGTTCGGCCAACTGGGCAGCGCAGCGATGCAGCTGATCAAACAGGGCAGCGGGATCGTGCGGATCCACATCAGATAGGTCAAGCTGCTCAAGAATCCAGCAGAAGGCGGTTTCGCTATCAGTTGAGCCGTACGGGCGGTAGCGATCCCCGACGGGAATGTCTCCACTGAGGTCGCCATTGTGGGCAAATACCCAGGTTTGCCCGCTCCAGCCGCGGGAGAAGGGATGGCAATTCTCCAGTGCCACCACCCCCCGGGTGGCCTTGCGAATGTGAGCGATGCTCACCAAGGATTTGGCAGAGCGATCGGCCAGCTGCTCTGCCAGGGCGGAGAAGGCAGCTGGTGCGTCTTCTCGCAGCAGGCTGAGGCCCTGGCCGTCGGGGGTGAAGCTGGCCAGGCCCCAGCCATCGGCGTGTTCGCCACTGGCGCCGCCGCGCCGGCTGAGCCCCCGGAAGGAGAAGCCCATGTCGGTGGGGGTGTTGGCGTTCAGGGCGAGCAGTTCACACATGGAAGACTCCGGGGAGTTCAGGATCAGCGGGAATTGGCGAACAGGCGATCCCAGATGCCGCCATCACCGAAGAACTGTTTGTCCACCTGGCCCCAGCCGCCAAAGTCTTTCACCGAGAAGAACTGCTTCACCGGCGCAAAGCGATCCTTCACCCGCGCCCACACAGCGGGGCTGGTGGGGCGGAAACCCTCCTCGGCAAAGATCGCCTGGGCCTCATCGGTAAACAGATAGGCGGCCAGGGCCTCGGCGGCCTTGCGGGTGCCCTTGCGGTCCACATTTTTGTCGACTACCGCCACGGGGCCTTCGATGCGGATGTTCAGCTCCGGCAGCACGAAGGGATCCTTGAGGACGCCAGTTTTGGCGGCCAGGATCGCCTCGTTTTCGTAGTTGAGCAGCACGTCGCCCTGGTCGCGCTTGAGGAACACATCGGAGGCTTCCCGCGCATCCTTGGGCAGGTTGTCGACGTTCTTGTAGACGCTGGTGACATAGGCCTCAGCCTGCTGGGGCGTGCCGCCGGCCTGGGTAATCGAACCCCAGAGACCCAGGAAATTCCAGCGGGCCCCGCCGGAAGTTTTGGGATTGGCGGTCACCACCGTGACTCCGGGCTTCACCAGGTCCTTCCAGGTGGTGATCCGCTTGGGATTGCCGGCTCTGGTGAGGAACGCCACAGCCGAGTTGGTGATGATGCCTTCGTTGGGCAGCTCCTTCTCCCAACCGGGCTGGATCAAGCCTGACTCCTCCAGCTTGAGCACGTCGGCGGAGAGGGCCAGGGTCACCACATCGGCGTCGAGGCCATCGATCACCGCCCGGGTCTGGGTGCCTGAGCCGCCGTAGCTGGTCTTGATCTCCAGCTCCTGGCCGTATTTCTGCTTCCACTGCTCCACGAACTTGGGCAGGATCCGGTCGTAGGCGCCTTTGGTGACGGCATAGCTCACCAGCAGCAGCCGCTGGCGTTCACCCGAGCCGCCGCCCTGGGGAGTTGCCGATGGGCCGCCGCAGCCGGCCAGGAGCACGAGAGACCCGGTGGCGAGAAGCGCCGCCAGGCGCTGGGATCGAATAGTCACGTAAACCAGTAGGAAATGTGCAGATATAATGCCACGGTTTGCCCATCGGAAACTAGGCAAGTAAAAAGCCCCGGCCCGAAGGCGCGGGGGCTCGTGTCTGGAACCTGGTGCTGCGCTCAGCGGGAAGCGCGGAAGATCTGATCCCAGATGGCGCCATCCCGGAAGAACTTGCTGGTCACTGCCGACCAGCCACCAAAGGTGTCGATGGTGTATGTCTTCACCACGGGAAACTTGCCGCGGGCGTAGGCCTTGCCCTCAGCCGTGGCAGGCCTGAAGCCGTTGTTCGCAAACACCTTTTGGGCGGCTGGGGTAAACAGAAACTTGGTGAAGGCCTCGGCCACCTTGCGGCTGCCATTGCGATCGACATTTTTATCGACCACTGCTACAGGTTGGGACGTGAGTACGTTGGGGCTGAAGGTCTTGTAGCCAGCGGTCCACTCGCCCTTGCGTTTGGCCAGAATCGCTTCGGTTTCCCAGTTGAGCAGTACGTCACCCTGCCTGCGCTTGATGAAAAAGTCTGTGGCCTCCCGAGCGTCCTTGGGGAGCACCTCTACATTTTTGTAGACGTCACGAATGAATTGACGGGCCTGGGTCTCAGAACCACCCGCTTCGGTGACCGAACCCCAGAGGGCGATGAAGTTCCAGCGGGCGCCACCGGAAGTCTTGGGGTTGGCGGTGACCACTTCCACATTGGCTTTGGCCAAGTCTTTCCAACTATTGATCTTCTTGGGATTGCCGGGGCGCACGAAGGCCACCACGGTGGAGTGGATGGGCGTGGCCTTGTTGGGCAGACGGCTCTCCCAGCCTTTCTTAATTAGCCCGGCCTGCTCGATCCGGGACACGTCGGCGGCCATGGCCAGATTGACGATGTCGGCGTTGAGTCCATCAATGACTGCACGGGTCTGGGAACCAGAACCGCCATAACTGCCCTTGAAGGTCACCGTCTGACCGGTCTTCTTCTTCCAGTCGTTAGCGAACAACTTGAAGATTTCGTCGTAGGCGTTCTTGGTAACTGCGTAGGAGACCAGGGTGAGGGTTTGGGGCTTGGCCGGCTGCTGGGCCTGCGCCAACGGAGCATTGAGTGTGTTGGCAGCAGCCACAGCCAGAGGTAGGCAGGCGATGCCGGTAAGCAACAGCTGGCGGCGACTAAGCCGAGCAGAAAAGGGGGCCGTATTCACGCTAAGCCGATCGGGAACTAGGGCAAATTACGGCGTGGGGGCTTGCGGCGTTGTGGTTCAGGGCACACGTCTCGTCTGGGCAATTCCCGACCTGTAAGCCGTTGTTTGCCTGGCAGAATGGGACGAGTTCCCAGGCCTGCCATGGTTTTCAGTGCCAAGACGGAGTACGGACTGGTTGCGCTGATCGATCTGGCCGCCGTTTATGCAACGGGTGAGCGCGTGCAGACCGGCGAGATCAGCAGACGGCATGGCATGCCAGAGCGCTACCTGGAGCAGATGCTCACATCCCTGCGCAAAGGGGGGTATCTAATCAGCGTGCGTGGGCCTAGGGGCGGCTACCAACTGACCCGCTCGCCAGAGCTGATCACTGTCTCCGAGGTGGAGGAATGCCTGGAAGGGGAGTCGCGCGCGGAGCGCCAGGGCGATCGCGACAACGCCGAATTCCGGGTGCTCGATGGGCTGGCCCAGCGGGCCCACCAGGCTCGAACCGCCGTGCTGGAGGGGACCACGCTGGCTCACCTGCTGCTGGAGCGGGACGGCCTGAGGCAGTCCACGCCGATGTTCTACATCTGAAGCCTCAGGTCGAGACGCATGCGATCCAATCCGTGTGCCTGAAAACACCGGTATGCCCATCGGAAATGCGGCATACTCATGGGCAGTTGCTTGCCGGCCATGGCCTGG